>MNVG01000029.1 GCA_001871495.1 Candidatus Micrarchaeota archaeon CG1_02_51_15 | reverse complement strand
GCCGCGAAGCGGCTGGCCCTTCAGGGCGGGGATTATTTATAAGGCAATATTTTGGTTTAGAGAGGAGGATTGGTATTATGCCTGAAAAAAAGGGTGCGAACAACATGTTTAGCAGAATGAGCATGGTGATGCTTGCAATTGCGTTTATAGTGGGTGTTGCGTGTGCTTACGTTGCTTTCACGCAAGTTTACGCCGAGGACTTGGAGTCTGCGCAGACTCTGAAAGCCACGCTGGTAGGCTCTACTGATTCAGACAGTGGTTACTTGGCAAGAGGAGGGGTTGCGCAAATAGCGATTCCCGCAACTTGCAAGTACATTACTGTAAGCGGAAGGAGGAAATTAAGTTGTATTCGCGTAACTCCTACTCTGGTTCCAACGCCTACTCCTACTCCGACGCCCACTCCGACGCCGCGTCTGGAGGAGTGCAGTCTCGTGGACACTTCAAGGGCATCGTTGGGGCTATCCCTTCAGGCAGGGGGATGTTTCAGGACTTCGGACGGAACCATGTTCTTCCTTGAGAGAGTGCAGGGGGATTCAACTACCGGTTACGGAGTAGCGGCAGTATACGGTCCGGATGGTAGGCGGACCCAAACACAGGTGGTTTCAGTAGGCCGGACGGTTTACTTGCCGTCTTTCCTGTGTTACCTCCGAGCGGAATATTTCTCAGGACCGGCGGCAAGCCCGACTGGCATGTTCGTGACCTTGCTTAACGACGTATAACGAGTTGTTTTGCGCGCGGCCTTGCTTTCTTTGCCGCGTCGCACTGTTTTTTATTTGCTTAGCTGCTTACGTTTGGAAACGGTATGGGGGCGTTTGTCTTTGGAAGAGCTTAAAGTAAAGATTGCAGGCGAGATTGCGTTGAGTCCCGACGCTGGCGAGGCACTGAAAAAGTGGCGTGAAGTCTTCGGCATTTCGCAGACCGAGCTCGGCGAGCACCTGAAAATTTCTTCGTCTACAATCAGCGACTATGAAGGCAACCGCCGCAAGAGCCCTGGCATTGCGGTTGTAAAGCGTTTTGTAGACGCGCTTTTCGAAATTGACGCCAAAAAAGGCGGCGAGTTCGTCAAGCGTATGAAGGAAGCCGAGCAGAGTCCGCAAGAGTTTTTCGAAACCTTCAATTTCTCCAAGAGCGTTACCGTAAAGAAACTGGCCGAGGCATTGAATGCCAAAGTGGTGGCCTGCGAGGAGAAGGCAAACTCGGTTTTGGTTTTCGGCTGTACCTTCTTGGACAGCCTCAAGGTAATACTGGAACTGCCTTACGATAGCTTCATCAAGGTTTACAGCACCACGTCCCGGCGGGCGTTGCTGTTCACGCGCGTGGAAACCGGCCGTAGCCCGTTGGTTGCAGTGCGCGTTACGCCAATCAAGCCAGCCGCAATAATCCTGCACGGCATCGACGCAGTGGATCGTCTGG
This sequence comes from Candidatus Micrarchaeota archaeon CG1_02_51_15, assembly GCA_001871495.1. Lineage (GTDB taxonomy): Archaea > Micrarchaeota > Micrarchaeia > Norongarragalinales > UBA8480 > UBA8480. Next base: position 17,829 of record MNVG01000029.1, on the reverse strand, counting down.
CCATAAAGATAGCCGAAAGCGAAGGAATCCCTTTGCTTGCGACGAGAATGCCGCTTGAAGACGCGAGAAAAGCAATCAAGGCACTCATGGGTTAGGCCAGGTTCTTGAGCGCGGGATTCCGGCGCAGTTTTTCTATTGCCTTTTTCACGAGTTCGGCGCGGTTGGCTTTACTCAGCGAGTCTAACTTTCCGGCTACGGGTTTTTCGATTGGCATGTCGAGGCCGAATTCGCGTATTACTGCCGCGCGATGCATTTAACCGAGTCCGCTTAACGCCTTTTCTATGGCGGAACGAGTTTGGTGTGCGGTCGTAATGTCTTCAGGAGTAATTTCAGTAGCGGGAACGGGTTTGCCGTACTCCCACTTGGTTGGCGGAAACGCTTTTTTCTTTTCTTCGCGGTAACGCGCCCAAAACAAGTTTAGAGCCTCGTTTAGCCGGCGCCTGAATTCAGGGTGTTTTTGCTGTTTGCGCATTCTCTCGCTGGCGCGTGCTGCAAATTCGGGGTCTTGGTGTATTGCGCGTGTTCTTTCGGAGATTGCTTCCGTAAATCCCGGCCTTGCGTGTAATTCGATCATTGTCTTGCTTGCGCGTTCCTTGTGTGCTGCCGCGAATTCTGGGTTTTTGTGTAGTTGGCGCATTCTTTCCGCGTTGGCCGCCGTGAATTCAGGGTCTTGGTTTAGCTTGAGCATTCTTGTCCGCGAGCGTTGTGCTTGGAGTGCCGCGGATTCAGTCATTTTTTGTATAAGCGCTTCGATTTCGTGCGCGGGCTTGCCCTCCATTTCGAGATTTTTGCGTATACTCCTCTTTAGGAAAATAAGCAGCATTGACTTCGGCGTGCGAGGACTTGGGATGGTGTTCCTCGCGTATTAGCGCGGTCGCCGTTTCTATGGAGTGGCCTTGGTCGAGCAATTCAAGGTCAAGCGTAAAATGTTGTTTGTTCTTGAGTTTGGGCATTGGTCGGTATTAGTAGTCCGGTGCAATAAAAAGCAGCCGAGTTGTTTTTTACACGTGGGCGCAGAAGGTGGTGCGATAGAGGCGTTTTCCTTGTTTCATGCCTGATTGTTTTTTGCTTATTGCGTAGTGTAGTTTCAGCGCGTGCAGGGCTTTTTGTGCTTCGGAGGCGCTGCCTGAGTAGACGTCTATTCCGTTAACGGTTTTTTCGACTCGGGGTACGAAGCTTTTTTCTTCAATTAGTTCCGCTGCTGTTGAAGCGAGTTTTTCGATCTTGCTTTTGGCATTGCCTTCTTCGGCGCGCAGTTGGATTATTGCCTCGAAGTAGCCTGAAGAACGTCGCGAGCATTTGGTGCATTGTTTTTTCGTCACGCGTACTGTTACATTCGCGTGTTTGGTTACTTCCTTTCCGTGGACTATCAAAAGCAGTTCCAGTAGGACTTCGCGGTTTTTTCCGCTTTTGTCGACTTTTGCGACGTAGCTTTTCAACTCGTGTTCGGAGCGGAACTTGGCGATAACGTGTTTTGCCAATTGTTTTTCGGACGAGCCCAGCGGTTCGCCTGAGGCGGTGTTGCCGCATGAGGGGCAGACTGTTATTTCCATGGTGTGCGGCAGGCGGTATAACTCGTGGCGTGACGAGTAGCACGCTGGGCAGAACGAGGTTATGAACTCGTTTTCTTCTTCGGTTTTGCCGCAAGAGGGGCAGATTTTCTTCATTTCAAGAGGAGTTGGGTTGCCGCTGGCTTTTTAATGTTGGGAAAAGTTGTATTGTATCGATCATGTCCAGTGACATCAAGCAGATTGCAGTGGGCGTAACCCGTTACGCGTTTGAACTGCCTACTTACAAGCGCATAGTCGTGTACGCCTTGATTTTTTCAGCGTTTGCAGGCGTAGTTGGCTATGTTCTTCAGCGGGGCATTGGCTCGTCTGCGGCTGCCTTCGTTTTCGGCGGGGCTGACGGTATAGTTCTTATTGCGGTTCCGTTGCTTGCGGCCGCGGCTTTGGCTGCTACGGTCACTTCGCGCAAGATGTTCCGCAAGGGCTTCAGGCGTTTTGCTTTTGTAGGCTTGGTTTGCGGCTTCATTTATGGCGCGGCGTTGGTGGCTACTTTGGCTTTTGCCAGCAATGGGTTTGCGTCAAGGTTTTTGGAACAGGCTTCCCTTATCTTGGTGGCAAACGCGTTAGTGACCGTAATCTGGTTTATTGCCGGTTTTGTTGCACTTAATTTGGGCCGCAAGGCATTTTTGCTGGCCGTGTTCCACCCTTTGCTTAACATGGCTTTCTTGGTTATCTGGCAGGGTTACGGCGTGGTTGCAGCTTCAATTGAAGTGGGTTCGCCGTGGATAGGTTTTGTGAGGATGTTGTTTGCCGCGTTGATAATGATGTTGGCAGTCGGCGCGTTGTTTTTCGTGATAAACGCGCCTGCTAAACGCAACTTCGGAATTTCGTCAATCCAAGCAGCTACTTTGTTCCTTGCCCAGTGGCACAGTGGCGAAAAAGGCTTGGAGGAAGTGCTTGCTGAAATGGGCGAGACTGTTCAAACTTACTTGGGAGTCGCTTCGTTCAAGACACGCGACGGCCGCCAGAAAGCCGTGTTCGTTGCGCCCTACGTCCATTTTGGGCCAATGGGCAACATAGGCGGTAGCGAGTTTCCGTTCCTTTTGGCGCGTGAAGTGGAAATGCACGTGGGCGCTCCGGCACTCGTCTTCCACACTACTGCTTACCATGACTTCAACCCGGTGCACTCTTCAAGCGCAACGCAGTTGGTTACTGAAATAAACGGGTTGGTGGACTCGGTCAAGAAGTTTGACGACCGCGCAGCCTTTGTTTCGTCGTGCGTTGACGGCTCTTGTGTAGACGGCTTGACTTTTGGAAAAAACGCGTTTTTCACGCTCTCTCGCGCGCCTAGTGCAACCGACGACATCGAACTTTCGCTTGGCATTGCGTTGATGAACAAGGCAAAAAGCAGGGGCTTCAACGAAGTGCTGTTGTTCGACCGCCACAACTCCAAAGCGCCAGGCGGCGCAGTTGAAGCAGGAAGCAAGGCATTCTACGCTTACGACGACGCAGTAGGCAAGCTTTCGCCTTGCGAGGAAAAACAGCTTCCTTTCAAAATGGGCGTTGCCCAACAACCGTTGTTTCCCGAATTTACTTACTCCGACGGCTTGGGCAAAGCCGGAATCAAGGCAGTCGCATTCGAAACAAACGGCAAACGCATTTGCTTCGTGCTTGTCGACGCCAACAACTGCGTTTCCGTATTCAGACAGAAAACAGTTAAAGCAATCAAGGCAGTAGGCTTCGATTACTGCGACTTGATGACAACAGATACTCACGCAGTCAACCAGAACGCGGTTGAAAACCCGTTAGGGGCAAAGCCGTCGCACCAAAAAATACTGTCTTTAATCGAAAAAACCGCCAAACGCGCGCTTGACGACCTCGAGCCCTGCAAAGCCGCTTTTGCCATGAAGAGAATAGACATAGACGTGCTCGGCGCACGTCGTTCATCCGAGCTTCTCAGCACGGTAAACTCCGTAGTTGCCGTACTCAAGATACTCGCGCCGACAATATTCATCGTGTCGCTTGCCCTGGCTTTTGCGACGCTATTAATGGTGAAGTGAAATGAAGCTCGTCTTTTTTACCGATACTTTTTGCCCGAACGTTGACGGGGTGGTAATAGCTATTTCCAACTACCGCAAGGAATTGGAGGCAAGAGGCAATGAAGTGTTTGTCTTCAGCTCCTGCCGCAAAGGCGTTGCAGCAGCCAACAAGGACCCCCGCGTTTTTTTCTACGAAGGCATTCCGTTTCCGCCTTACCCCCAGTACGCGATTTCCTTGAATCCGTTTGCTTCCAAAAAGAAAGTCGCCGAGCTCAATCCTTCGCTGGTGCACTGTCATGCAATGGCTTCAATGGGTTTTGCGGCAATCAAGGCAGCGGGCGACTTGCGCCTTCCTTTAGTGGGCACGTTCCATACTCTATTGCCTCAAGGCGCGCATTACGTCACGCGCAACAAACGCGGCCAAGCAATAATCTCCGCTCTGGCTTGGCGGGTGATTAAAGAGTTTTACCGCCCTTTCGACTTGGTTACTGCGCCGACTAAAGTAATAGTGGACTTGCTTGCCGAGCACGGCGTGAGTGAAGAAAAACTAAAGGTAGTCCCCAACGGCATTGACTTAAAACGGTTTAGTCCCCGCGCACGGCCGTTTGCGTCCCTGCGCAAGCCAAAGCACAAGACAGTGCTTTTCGCAGGCAGGGTAACCGAAGAGAAGCACGTTGACTTGCTTGCAGCTGCAGCGCCGCTTGTCCTCAAGGCGGTTCCGGAGGCGAGGTTCGTGGTAGTCGGCGACGGGCCTTTCAGGCCGCAAGTCGAAAAAGCAATCGACGACCAGCGCGTCCGCAAGTTTTTTTTAATGAAGGGCACGATCCCGAACGCGGATATGCCGTGTTACTTTGCGTCCGCCGACGTCACGGTTTACCCGAGCACTTTCGACACTTACGGATTGTCGATAGTCGAGGGAATGGCGTGCGGCGTTCCCGCAGTAGGAGCAAATGCGTTCGCCATTCCTGAAATAGTTAAGGACGGGAAAAACGGCTTCCTGTTCGAGCCTGGCGGCGCGAACGAATTCGCGGAAAAAATAGTCAAGGCCCTCACGCTTCCCGCTGCTTCCAAGAAGAAAATACGTTCCGCTTGCCTTGCAACCGCAAGGAAGTTTTCGATACAAAACGCTACAGACTCGCTGGAAAAGGCGTATTCGAAAGTGCTTTGAGGGGTTATGGTAGTGGTTGAATTTACTGGAATTCGGTCAAAACTTTATCGCGAGTGCTTAAGCGAATTTCCTCACGCGTGGGATGAAGAAGTCAGAGTAATAAAAAAGTATTTGGCTCATAGAAAAAGCGAGGTAGTGTTGGAGGTTGGCGCGGGCAGCGGGTTCTTCTCGAGGGTGCTTGCAGGCTCGGTTAAGCGGTTGGTTGTTTTCGACCCGTCGGAGGAACAGTTGCAGGCGGTCAAGACCTTGGAATGGGCGATGTTGAATTAGTTGCGGGCGAGCCGAGGAATTGAGCCTGCAGGCCGGTAGTATTGATGCGGTATGGTCTTTTGGCGCAATGCACCATTGTTTCAATAAGATTAGGGCGTTTCAGAATTTTGCCAGAGTCCTGAAGGGCGGGGGCAGGCTGGTTATTGCCGACGTTTACCACGGCTCGAAATTGGCCAGGCATTTTGACACACAGGTCGCAAGGTTTTGTGTTACCGGGCACAAGTGGCATTTTGGACTGATGAATTTGCCGAAAGCCTCTGTTTTACTGCCGGATTTCAAAAACCGGAACTACACAAACTTGCTATTAGATGGAAATTCGATTCAAAAAATGAAATAGGAGCCTTTTTGTACAAGATTCACGCCATGACCAAAACAATTCCTGAAGAATGCTTGCGTGGCGCTGAAGAGATTCTTGGGATAACGCGGGAGAATGGAAAGTATTGCCTGAATTGGCCGATGAAGGTTTTGGTTGTCAAAAGGGGGTAAGGTCCGTGAAGCGATTATGAATGCGTTGGTTGTCGGAGGGGCGAGGGGTTTTGGAAAGGCGTTGACCGATGGGCTTTCCAGTCGGGGGTATGACGTGATTACGGCAAGCCGTTCGAAACACGGATGTGCGTCGTATTATTCGTGCGATGTCGGCGATTTGGATTCCTGGCGTAAGACTCTTAAAAAGATAAGGGCGGAAAACGGGTGCTTGGATTTCCTAGCGTGTTCAACCGGTTTTGCAGCGGCAAAGCGCTTTAGAGACTTGACTTCCTGCGATTGGAACCAGGCTTTTGCAAAGAACGTGACTTACGCCGCGCTGGCGTTGCAGGAATTGACGGACTTGCTTCGGGCTTCAAACAACCCGCGGGCGCTTACCATAGGCAGCCAGTGGTCTTACGAAACCGGTTGCGACGAACTCGTTCCGTATGCCGTGGCCAAGCACGCCCTGCGGACGTTGACGGAAGACTTCGCTGAAAGGAATCCGAGCATAAAAATTAATCACTACTGCCCGCCTTCCATGGATACGGCCAGTTATTGGAAAGTGAGAAAATCGTTTCAACGCATTGAAAAAGGGTGCGTAATCCGCGGTTTTAATTCCGGAGTGCTGGCAGACCCGGAAATAATTGCCGTAGCTATCATAAGTCACGCCGTGAAAACCCGAGATTCCGGCCGAACTTTCACGATTAGGCCGGACGGTTCGGTCAGGGTTCGTTAAGGATTCGCGTCAATTCAGTCGTGGAATAAACAGGTACTGCCGACTGCGTTTTGAGTTCCTTGTCGTTGCTCCAAATGCCGCACGTGAGTTTGATTGCCAGTGCAAAGTAATCCGCGTCGTTTTCGTCAGGTCAGGACTTATTTTGCGCGCGTGGGCGATGAATTCGTCAGTCTCTTCGTTGGAAATGGTCGTTATCCTTTTCCTCGGGGCAGTAAGTAAGTGTTCGAACTCGCTTTCGGTGCGGTCGGTTTTTGCGAGGACCAGCGAGCGGCGTTTTTCGAATTTTTCAAAAATAAATTCGGGGGCAAAGAAGTGCAAGTCGTCGTCGAAAAGCAGTTCTTCAGTACGACCCTTTCGGATGAGCGCTGCAAACAGGACATTCGCGTCCACTACGATTGTCCATTTTCAGTTAGTCCTTCTCTTAGCCAGGCTTTTGTCCAACTCTCTTCCTAGCCGCACTGCGTCCTCTTCGGTCAAAGTGCTTTTTTCCCTGAACCGTTTGACGAATTCCATGTCCCGAATCTTATCTTCGAATGCCAGGCGGGCAACCGCACTCCAATTGATTTCCTCAAAGCAGTCCATCTTGTGCTTCAAGTCCTGCGGAACCGACAAAGTTATGTTAACCATATTCTCCCTCCTGTGTAATAAGCGTAAACATGTGCGAATATTTATGCTTGTCGGTTACAGCCGTCCGAGCAGGTGTTTTAGCGCTACGGTGGCGTAAGCGCCGGAGGGAAGCGCGAAGCGGAGTTTCAGCGGTTTTTCTTCAAGCACTTTAAATCCTTTAAGGGGAGCAGAGAGCGTGCGGAAGCCGCCTTTGCTGGTGACTTCGGGAATGCTTTTGACCTTGAATGACTCCTTGGATAATCCGTTTTCTTCCAGCAAGCGCGTTTCGTCTTGCGTCAAGTCGGATTCGCTGCCAACTATGTTGGCTGCAAGAAACGCTTTTCCTTCTTCCAATTGTTTTTGCACGTTTGCGGCTTCTACTTGGGATGCAATTGGTTTGACTCCTTTTTCTTTCAAGTCCGGAAAACCGGTTGCGTCGCACTCGCACCACAAGTCTCCTGTTCTTGCTTCAAGCGGCTCGTTCTTGAGGCGGGTAGTAAGCAAGTCGTTAAATAACCTTGATTGGAAGGCGTGTACGAACATCAATAGAGTGTGCCGTGGCAGCCTGCGCAACCCGCCGACAAAGTCCCGCGGGTGTTGTGCCAGTTGGTATAATACGGTGCGTTCGTATTTGAGGAATGGCGGAAAGTACTTCAGCGCAGCAGTAAAGTCCTTCTCTTCCGCCAGGCGTTCGCGCGCTTCGCGGCCCGCGCCGTGCTCGCGTTCGTCGGTAAATGCAAGGAAGTTCATTGCAGCTTCTTCGGTTTTGCCTTGAAGTATCAAACGCCCTACTTCTGCGGTGTTGGCCCGGAGCGAGCCGAATCGCTGGTCGCCGAAGTAATTAGGGAACAGGAGGTTGCTTTTCCGCGCGCGTTCTTCCACCCTATTGGCTTCGGGTTTTTCGCCGTAGTTTCCTTCATTGAGCGTTATTGTAAATCGGTTGCCGGCCAGGAAGCCCATGCGTACTTTGTCGCCTGCGCTCCAAACGCCGTTTATCGACAGGTCTTTGAGTTTGACGGACGAAACCCTTTCCGGCGGGACTGCGAAGGCGCTGCACAGCTGTACTGTTACTGCGTTGCGGTCTTTGGTTCCGGCGCAGTCCATGCGTGTGCGCGAGATTCCCATTGCCCGCGCGATTGCTTCCAGTGCTTGCGCCGTGTTCCACCCGCGTTTTTCGAGCACGAAGTGGGCAAACTTTCCGCCCTGGTTAGGGCGGCTCAACTGTTTTCCGGCTTCTAAGACCGTGCCGTCGCAGAGAATCTCTTCGACTATAAACTCGTCGGGCTTGAATTCAAACAATATCATTCGCCTTTATCTGTAACGCAAGAACGCGCCTAGGCCCCTGAAGGTTGCGCGGAACTGCGCGCCTTCGGCGGTCTGTTGCGAAACCATTTCAATAGGCAGGTTCTGCGCTTCTGCTGCTGTAAGCACTTCGCTTAGGATGTCGGAGTCGCTTTGGACAATCATTTTGCCGCCGCATCCGCACTCGTACTCGGGGTGTTTTTCTTGCACTTTGATTGCTTCTTTGCCGCAGGCCGAGCACTTCAAACGGAATTCCTTGAGGTCAAGCCCTTCGGAAACGAGGATGGTTTCGATTTTCTTGGTTGTAAGGGCAGATCGGATGTCGTCCAACCCGTAGGTGGCAAGTCCGCCTGTGACAACTGCTTTCATGAAGCGGTCCAATAGCCTCTTTTCCCGTACTGCCTCTTGTTCGGCAATCAAATCGCCGCTTTTGTCAAGCACTTCCCGCAAGCCGTACTCGTCAGTGTAACCAGTATCGACTACTCCTAGTATTTGCAACTTGTAGTTGAACGGCTTTAAGCGCATGAAGTCTTCTTTTGCCGGGCCCGGCCCGCCTACAATAACTCCCTTGAATGCCTTGACGTCCACGAATGCATCCATTGCCTTGCCTACGCGCTTGTAATATACTTCGACGACTTCGTCGTGAATTCGTTGGAATCTTGCAGCCGATTGACCTCCTTTGTGGACTTTCTGGTGGGCGGTGCTCGTAAGCTTGCGTACTACTTTAATGTCTTTTCCTCGCAGCAACGCGATGGTGGCTTCCTTGCCGTCCATTACAACCAAGCCGTACGAACCCTCTTGCTCCAGCATTTCCTTCAGGGGTTCGATTACGAAAGTGCTTTCACACCTGTAGAACTGCACGTGCAACGGCGTGGGCGGAACTACGTAAAACAATTGCACGTCGGACTTGCCTTCGTTTTCGGAAACGTTTCCTGCAAAAATAGCGACTCCGTTCTCAGGCGGCTTGTGCAGGGTCTTCAAAAACGCGAGGACTTTCTCAATTGCGGCCTGCACGTTTTTCTGCGTGCTCTTGCTCTTTATGTTTGCCGCCTGGCCGTACTCGTCGCGAAGCTTTCCCGAAATGTCGCTAATGGGATACCCGGGGGTAATGTAGACGCTGATTAACTCGGTTCCGCGGCCGCGGTGCTTCTCGAGTTTCGCAATTTGTTTCTTGAAGTCATATACTTCCTTCGAATCCGCCATGATAATACCTTTTAGGGACTTCAGCAAATAAATAGGGGCAGGGTTTTGAACGCTTTTATCCGTTAATTCATTGGCGGCAGTGGAGGTATTTCATCGTCTTCGTTGGGCAACGGCGGCTCTTCAGACGCAGCGGGGGTTACAGTTGGAATTACAGTCGGCGCTACGGTGACAACGCATTTGCTTGCTTCGTCGGCAATGCTTCCGTTAGGACACTTGTACTCCTCTGCTTTTTGCGTGCAGCCTGCAATCAGCAGTGCCGCAACCAATGCGAGTACAAAAACTTTTTTTGAAATAATGTGTCGTCAACCCCCTACTGGTTTGCGTTCTTGCCAAGCGTGCATTCGCTTTGCACGTTGACGAAATAACCTTTGCCGCGCGAAAGCATCACTTGCCGCGTCCAATCGCCGTTTGCGTAATTATACGGCCCGGTAACAAGCAGGCAGTTGCCTTGAACTACGTTCCACAACTCGCTGGTTCCGGGAATCAAGTTCCAGCCTGTTGCAAGCGTCATTCCGTAAGACAACGTCAGTGTTCCAGTGCGGCTGGCTGTTTCGAACACGCAGGCGGTCGGGGCTTTTACCCAAAACGCTTTTTCAGGCAGGTAATTGTTGTCAGTGAGGCGTCCGGCGTTCTCGTACCTTTGCTTGAACGCGTCGTAAGTCCACATTGTCCACTCATGGCAGTTCGATGAAATTACGAGCGAACGTGTTGCTTGAGGCGCGACCAGGTTCCAGCCTTGGCTTAAAGCAAACTTTTGAACCAACGGCGGAACCGTTTCTTCATCTGAAGGCATGGGAATGCTTGGATTTACTGGCGCAGTTGCACACATTTCGGCTGAAACGTCCGCGCTTGCAATGCCGTCCGCGTCCTTATAGAGCTTGGTCACCTTCACCAACAAAGCCAGGCTGGAAACTTTTTCAGTCTTGCCTTCTTCTATCTTCAAGTAAGCCAATGCGTTACCGTTTTTGTCTTGTACTTGGAATTGAGCGTCGCGCACTTGCGTCAAGTCTGTTGACGAAAAAGGCGATATTGAAATCAATCTTACTGCATACCCGTTGAGTGCGCCTCCTTTTAGGTAGTCTCCAACGTGCATTGCGGGATTGCGTTCGGCAGGTGTTTCGTCACCGCAAAGGAATTCCTCTTGCGCTGCCGCTACTGCTTTGCAGGCGCCGTTGTTGCATTCTGTTCCTGCCGGGCATTCGTGGTAGGTAAAAATGACTTGGTTTTCTTCATTGCAAGAGTATTCCAAAACGCGCGGGCCTGTGCTGAGCGTCCTGCACGAGTCGGTGTACGTTCCTGAAAAGTCCCGTCCTGGCGCGGGCTTGTTTATTCCGCTGGTAGTGCCTTGGACGCGTAAGTTCTTTCCGTTGTCAGAGTCAATGCAAACTGTTTCTTCGTCTCCTTGGGGTGGCACTATTGAAGACGGGGTCGAGCACGCGCCGTTGTTGCACGATTGCCCGTTTGGGCATTCGATGTAGTGGGCGTACACTCGGTTGGCTGTGTTGCAGCGCCATTCTTGTAAGTAGCGCGAGGACTGCGAAGCGGGAATTATGGGGCCCGCGAGTATTGAAGTGCAGGCGTCGCTTTTGGTAACTTCTTCGTCAGTCGTTCCGATGAGTATCCCGTGGGCTACCCCTTTGAAGCCGTTGTTGTTGTCGTCAGTGTCGTGGCATTCGAGTTCTTCCCTTTCCTGCGCGACGGCTTTGCACGCGCCGTCTTGGCAGGTTTGTCCTGCGCTACAGGAGTGGGTTATGGCGTGCATTTTGTTGTCGGTTCCACAGTACAATTCTACTACTTGGTTGACGTTTCCACACCAGTCGGTTACTGTCCTTACTTTGCCTGTTGCGTAGTAGATTCCTTTGGTTGTTCCGGTTTCAAGGTAGTTCTTTCCGCCATCCGAGTCAACGCAGGCAACTTCCTCTCCTCTTGCAGAGCCGCTTGGAGTTGGCGCGCGGGGCGCGAGAATGAACGTAATGTAAGCGGTTGTTCCGGTTACTGCGTTGAGGTTGGCTTGAAAGTAGTGGTTTGGCAACAGCAGGTTCAACAGCCACCTGCTTGAAGACGAGCGGTCCGCCGTTCCTTCGCCGAGCTCATCGCCTGCGAGAGAATAGATTTTAAGTTCGGTTGCGCGCGTGCCTGTCGAGCCGTTTACGTTAACTGCTTTTATTAGGTAAACGTTGTCGAGGGTCCTGCATTGTCCTTTTACTAGGGTGCTTACTTCGTTTGAGTGAATTGCAGTCCTGCAACCTGCGGGGTTGATCGTTTCGTCGATTATTACTGTTTCTTCACCGCTTTCGAGCGGGACTATCGCGGATGCAGTGGGTTGGATTGATATTGTTGCTTGCGGCAGGGTGTCGCGGAGCGTGAGTATTGCGTGGGTGGTGTACGTTATGCTGGTTGTTCCAAGGGGCTTGGTTTGCGGGCTGCCGTAGTTGATTGTGAACAGGTCGTGGTTTACCCATGTTGTTCCTTGTTTTACTTTCACGCGGTATTGCACGCCTTGAGGCAGTGAAGTGACTATGTCGTGGATTGTTATCTGGTACTCTTTGTCTGCGTTGAATTGAAAGCACATGTTTTCTGAAATAGTTCTGCTGAGTATGGGTTGTCCTGCAGTAACCATTGCGCAAGCTGTTTGGTTAGAGGGAGTGTAATCTCTTGAACCGATTGTGGACGTAATTTGGCACTCCCCGGCGTTGCAGGAATAGCCGGTTGGGCAGCTTACTTGTTCATAGTATACTTTGTTTAAGTAACAGCGGTATTCTTTGAGGTAAGTCTTGCCGTTTATCGTGGTGCACTCGTCGTTGAAGGTTGCGCGGCTGCCTGTGGGGTTGTTGGCAGGGATTCCGCTTGCGGTTCCGCGTTTGTAGATGTTGCGTCCTCCGTTGAAGGTTGTTGCGTCAGAGTCAGTGCATAACAGGGTTTTGGCTTGCGCGCTTGGCAGGCCTATAGTATAATCAACTGCGTATAGTGTTGGGGTTGGTGTAGGCGTGGCTGTTGCTAGGGGCAGTGCGAGCACTGCAATGAGCAGCAACAACGGGATTATTTTCGTAAAACAAGATTTCATTTAATTTCACTTCCTTTCATTTGGCAACCGCCTTTTGCGCGTTGTATCTTAACTGGTGCTTTTAAAGTATAAAAGCGGTTTGAGGTTATAAAAACGTTTATATTCAGGCAAGGCCGGTGGTTTTGCTTTACGCTATTGCGTATATTGCCGGAAGCAGTAGTATCCACAGGATTATGGTGGTTGAAACTAAGGGTGACGGCGTATTCTTCGTCGAGTTCTTCAGTGGCTGAAAAGAGTATGGAGTTGTAGCCTGCAGGCAGGGTTGCGCAGATAAGTACTATTGCGCGGTCGAGGCCGGTCAGCCTTAGTACGGTTATGGCGGCGAAGCCCAGGCCGAGTCCGACTGCAAGTCGCATGAACACGCCTAATGCAAGGGTTTTCAAGCCGTTGAACCGGGTTGGAAGTATAAGCCCATGGAAATGAGGAGCAATGGCGTTACTGCGGCGGCGGATTGTTGGAAGACGGGTTCGATGAAGCCGAATTCGATTCCCGCGTAGGACGCGATTAATCCGAGTATTACTGCCCAGAGCATGGGAACTGTTGCAACGCGTTTGAGCGACTGTTTGATTGATTGGCTGCCTTTGCCGAATGTGCTTGCAACGAGCTTGCAACGAAGTAGACTGCGGTGTAGAGCATTAGGACTATTCCGAAGTCGAATAGCATTGCGTGGCCGAATGCCTGTTGGCCGTAAATGAGGGTTATTGCGGGGATTCCGAACATTAGTGTGTTGGGAATGCTTGAGCCGGCAATTAGCGAGCCTGCTGTTTTCTGGGGGCGTTTTCAAGATTTTTACGACCGCGTAACACAACGCGAGTTCGCCTGCCGTTATACGTATTGCGGCTAGCGGGAGTTTGAGTAGTTCTAACTAGGGTTTGAGGTTGGCCGTCGAGTAGAATACTGCCAGTGGAAGCAGGAGGCAGAAGAGTACTTTGGTTAAGAGCATGCTGCCGTGTTCGCGTGAAAGCACTTCCATTCGTTTAAGCAAGTAGGCGCCGCCTGCAAAGGCAAACGATTACTGCAAGCTTGTCGAGCAAGTTAGACTCACCGCTTGGGCCGTATTTTCTTTATTCCAGGTAAGTAGGGCTGGAGTGCTTTTGGGATGGTTATGCTTCCGTCTTGGTTTTGGTGGTTTTCGAGTATTGCGACCATTGCGCGCGAGGTTGCGACCATTGTCGAGTTGAGTGTGTGTACCCAGTCTTTTTCGTCTTCGCCTTTGTTGTTTTTTGCTCCCGTGCGGTAGCGTATTCCCAGTCGGCATGCTTGGTAGGCAGTGCAGTTGCTTGCGCTTACTACTTCGCGGTAAGTTCCTTGGGCTGGCATCCACGCTTCGATGTCGTACTTTTTGGCCGCAACTGTTCCGATGTCTCCGGTGCAGATGTTTACTACTCGGAACGGGATTTCGAGTTTTTTGAAGAAGTCTTCGGCGTTGGCAAGCAGTTCTTCGTGGAGTTTCCAAGAGTCTTCGGGTTTGCAGAAGACGACTTGCTCTACTTTGTTGAAGTGGTGGACTCTGAAAATGCCTTTAGTGTCCTTGCCGTGGGCGCCGGCTTCTTTTCTGTAGCACGGGCTTACTCCGGCGTACTTAAGCGGCAGTTCGTCAAGGATTTCTCCCGCGTGCATTGCAACTACCGGGTGTTCGCTGGTTGCAATCAAGTACGCATCCTCGCCTTCGATTTTGTACATTACGTTTTCAAAGTCACTCAAGTCAGTTGCGCCTTCGTAGGGCTTGCGGGACATCAAGTGCGGTGGTTCCAATAGCGTGAACCCTTTTTTGTACAGCGTGTCGAGCGCCAGCCTTTGGAGGGCGTAGTCGAGCAGCACGAGTTCGTTCTTGAGGAAGTAAAACCTTGCGCCGGAAATGCGTGCGGCACGCTCTAAGTCGGCCAGCTCAAGGCTTTGGAGCAAGTCGACGTGGCTTTTTGGCTCGTCGCACGGAATTGCCTTGCCGCCCCATTCTCGAATCGTTTCGTTTTCGGAATCGTCTTTTCCAATTGGGACGCTTTCGTGCAGCAAGTTAGGCAGCCGCATCAAGTAGTGCCTGACTTTCTCCGCGGTTTTCTCGCGTTCTTCGTCTTTCCTCCTTATTTTTTCAGGAATTTCCTGCGCTTCTTTCAGCGCATGCGTCGCGTCCAAACCCTGTTTCTTTAGGAGTTTTACTTTCTCGGTTGTCTTGTTGCGGTCTGCACGCAGGTTGTCTGCTTGTTGCTGAAGCGCGCGCTGTTGTTCGTCCAATTCAAGCAGTTCGTCGAACCAATTGAGCTTCTGCTTGTCGCCGCGTTTTTTCAAGTCGCTCCTTACCGCGTCGGGGTTTTTCCTTACAAAACGAATGTCCAGCATTTCAAACGCACCTTCAGGCACTCCGCAGCATTTCGCTTCTTGCCTGTTCTATTTGCCCGCGGATTACGTCCTGCTTGTGCTTCAGCCCGCCTACTAGTGATGAGGAGAACTTGATTACCATAAGGTTGTCGTAAATCGCGTTCATTTTTTCAAAATAGTACTTGGCTTTCTTCGCGTCGCCTTCAGACAACGCCAGTTGCACTGCGCGCCGCAGTTCGCCCACGCAGTCGGCCAACCCCGACAGCCACGGAATCAGGTTTATTCCGATTTCTTCATAAGTGGGAATAGGCTCGCGGGTTAGGATTGCGTGCAAGCACTTTATTTCCGCGTATTCTTGGTAGCACTGTTGCGAAACGTTTTCCAGCTTTTCGTCTAGGGAATGGAGTTTCACGAGTTTTCCTTCTATTTCGTCGATTTTGCGCTCGGTTTCCTTCAAGTCGCCTGCGTGTACCGCCTTTATTCCCAGCGCGCAGTCGCGTATTATCTCGCGCGTTAAAGGAATTATCTGGTCTTGGCGGCGTTCCTTGTCCGAGAGGGTTTGCACGATTTTCTTAACCGCGTTTTCCAAAGCGGTTTCGCTAGCTTGTGCGTTCTTTTTGTTGGCCATAATCAGTTTTCGTCTTTCCCTCTTTAAAAATCAGCTGGTAAGGCGATCGGGCATTGGGAGAAAAACTCACTTCTTCCGCAGCAACTTAACGTATTCCTTGCGGAGCACGTTCTTGCGTTGTTCGATCTTGCGCAGTTCCTGCTTGGCCTCGTGTTCCGAGACGTCAACTAGGTGCAGGCGTTCGATTACTTTCTTGCGCTTGCGTCCCAACTCGTTTATTCGCGAGTTAATGTCCTTGACTTTCTGCGACGCTGCTTCAACCAGTTTCTGCAATGCATCGTCGTCTTTGAGCGACACGTTCAACTCGTTTGCGAGCACCATTTTGGATTGCGCGACCAAACCGAACTTCTTTTGCTCGGTTTCGGCAACGCTTTTTGTCAACGCCGCGTCAACTGCCTTCAGGGGCATGTCGCAGTCGGTCACCATTTTCTGGGCGTTGTTGAGCAACCGCTTTTCTTTAGCAAGCAGTTCCGACCGCGTGGACTCTAACTCGTGTTCTTCGTTGTCCAATGTGGCAACCGATTGTTCCAAGCGGCGTAGTACTTCAAAGTTCCCCAGCGTGTCTTCCTTATTGGAAGAAAGCAATGCGATCTTTGAGGTAATAGTTTTCGCTAAGGTCTTCATTTCCTCGCGCCGCAAGTCCAACTCGCGAACCTTCTGCGTTATTGCCGCAGTCTGCTTTGCGACCACGTCCAAATAGCCTTTCGCGCGCTGTACTTCCAAAGCGTGCACGTGTGCGTCTATCTTCTTGCGTTCGTTAGCGTAATAGACTTCAACGTCTTCAGGCTTTGAAAAAGACGTGGCGCTTGCAGTGCCGCGCAAAGGCGTTTTCAAACGCTGCAAAAGCTTTCGCGCATTGCCTTTTTTCAGTTTTGCCGAAATCGTCTTCTTCTTAACTTTTGCAACAAATCTCGTCAATTCAATTCACCCTTTCTATCGAAGTCCAAACTTAAACTTTTTTGCGCGACGCCTTCCGGTTTTCGTAAACCGCAAACAGCTGCAAGAACTCGGTCTTCAGCTTTTCGTACTTTTTTTGGAGCGCAGCCATTTCCGATTTGGCGTGGTCTTCCGACAACTCCAGCAACTGCCTTTTTTCCAAAACGTTTCGCCTGCTTTCTTGAACGGAATTCAACTCGCGGGTAATGCGCTTGAACTTTGCTCCCGCAGAACGCAGGAAAGACTCGGAATCAGTAAGCTTGTTCAAACCCTTGAATAGTTCCTCGTGCGTAATCAAGTCCGCCAAATCCAGCTTCATTCCCCGTTGTGTTTCTTGAATATTGCCACGAATGCGCTTGACGAAAAGGGGGTCGAACTTTTTCAAATCCATTCCGTAATCCTGCAGCAACGCACTCAACTCATTCAAAAGGTTGTGTTCTTTGTGCACTGCCTCGCGCAGGTTCCTGCGCACTTCCTCCAATTCAAGGTTGACTGAAAGCAGTCCCTTCTTCAAAAGCTTGACGCGGCTGGTGGAAGTCTCGACTTGGTCGCGGGTTGCCTCAAGCGCCGTAATCCTACGGTCCAACTCGCGCACGTGGTTATCCAAAGAAAGCTCCAATAACCCAAACGACTTGCGCTTGTGCCGCAGCAACTCAATGCGTTCTGCAAGCGCCTTCAAACGCGCTTTCACTTCTTCAAGCTCCAACTCGCTTGCCTGAACACTCAAGTTCCTAGCTTGGTCTGCGAAATTCCGTCTAACCTCCAAGGATAAAACTTTAGTCAACGACAAACCACCGCAAAAACCCACTTCCGACAACACATACAACCTCGGCTCCTTTAAAATACTTGCCGTTTGTTTACCTCTAATGCATCGCTTTTTTGCAAAAGGTAAAAAAAGAAGCCGCGCTCAAAAAATGCAGGCGAAACCAAAAAAATGAAGTGCAAAATAATCGGGCTCACGGGAACCTTTGCTTCAGGCAAAAGCACGGTAATCCAAATAATACGCAAGACAAAAGGAGACAAGGTTGCCCACTACAGCACCAGCGACTTCGTACGCGAAGAAACCGCCAGGCGCGGCTTGGCGCAAGAACGCGAAAACTGGCACAAAGTCGCCAACGAAATGCGCGCAACCAAAGGCGCCGGCGTGCTGGGCGAAATTGCCTTGCAGCGCGCCGCGGCGCTGCATGCTTCGGTGGAAATCGTCTTAGTGGATTCCATTCGTAACCCGGCCGAAATTGCCGCGCTCCGCAAGGCTGGCGGCAACAACTTTGAAATGTGGGCAATAGACGCTCCAATCGAACAGCGTTACCAGCGCATAAAATCCCGTGCGCGTGGCAACGAGCACATCCTTTCCTTCGAGGAATTCAAGGCCAGCGAAGAAAAAGAAATGCGCGGCAACGCAACCGGCCAGAACATTGCAGAATGCATGCGCCAAGCCGACATTACAATAAACAACGGCGGCGCGAACGAAGAACTCGGGAAGAAAGTGAAGGCGCTGCTTGAGAAGACATTGGCGCGATAAAAGGATTCTTGTTGATGTGAATTAAGCCTGCGTCTATGGTTTGGGCGGGCGTGGCGTCCATAGCCT
>MNVG01000002.1 GCA_001871495.1 Candidatus Micrarchaeota archaeon CG1_02_51_15 | reverse complement strand
TCCGGTTACGGTTGAATTGCTGACGAACCCGTTATATACAGAATGGCAAGCGTTAGTGCCTTCGTCGTCTACTGCTGAAGTGAAATTGTTGTATTCGATGGCGCAGTCGGTTCCGGAGTTATATGCTGTTGCGGATTCGTCGCCTATAGAGAAAATGCGCACCGGTTCAATGCGCGAGTAAACGCTGTTATACTTTATACCAATGTTGCGGTTGTTGGCCAGCGTAGAATAGAAAGCAAAACCACTGCAATACTCGCAATAAGCTGTATTGTTGGCTATAACCGCGTCTTGCGTCCCGTCGGAAGTTACCAATAGTGTATTGGTCGACGAGCTTGAAGTCATGTTCATTGGAGTTGTTGTTGTTCCAAAAACATTGCCAAAAACGGTTAAGTTATCGCTGTACTGCAAGATTACTTGCGGCAATACGCTTGAACTATAGAATTGGTTGTAACTAACGTTTAAACCAGTAGAATTATACATTTTTACCGCGTAGTAAGCGGTAACGTTTGATGAATCGGTGAAATTGTTTTGTACTATGCTGAAGTTGCTATTTTTTGAAGCGGCGTATACCGCGGATATCGAGTACCTTGAGTAATCGAAGGAATTGTTGAACACCGAAAAATTGTAAAGCGGGACTCGTATGTAAATAAAGCCCAAGTTAGTTCCACTAGTTTGGTTAAAAAAGAAGTTGTTAGCAATCAGCACATTCGAGTAACTCAACGCATTAAAGTCCAGTCCGTTATTGTACGGGCTTGACACGTTGTTGTCCGTAAAAGAAAGGTTGTTCACCGCGCTGGCTCCCGAGGAATAGAACGCGTCAACTAAGTGCATTGTATTGTTGTAAATCGAAAGGTTGTTTACTTCGCCGCACAAATACACTGCATCGGTCGTGGCATTGCCGGTAAAATTGTTTCCATAAAATATAGAGTTATTCCCTAAAAACCTTATTCCGTAATCCGTGCTCTCCATTATGAACGTGTTGTTAAACACAGTCAGGTTATCCGCCGTTCCTCCGATACCCCTGGCGTAATCGGTTATTTTACAATTCTTAATTGTTAAATTGGATTTGCTGGTAAACGTGAACGCGTAATCAGTAGGCACGTCATCGCCGTCAATAGTATGGCCATCACAGTCAAAAACAATGTTGTTCGCGCCTAAAGTAAAACAGCTACCAACTCGGTCGGTTATATCTACGGTTAACGTATACGAATCGGCTACGCTCAAAGCTTGGCATACTGCTACATCAGTTGCGTTTACACCAATTACTGATACTATCAAGAGAAAGAAGATTAAGCCGTTTTTAGTATTCATTTTTTTTTAAACCTTTACTACCGAATAGGAGGGCAGAGGCCAGAATTGCACGAGCAATCTAAGGTAAATGGCCTCGTTGGGTTGTACTAATTGCGTCGTCCTGTTTAAAAATCTAATTTATTTGCCTGCAACTGTTTGCATAAAAGTAGGAGCGCGCGGCCAAGTGCTTTTGGCCCGCGTGGCCGAGCCTAATGTGTTAAAGAAAGGCGGCGCTCTATCGCTGTTTTCAAGTTTGGTGCGTGTTATTTCTTGTGTTCGTGGTGCGCGTTTCCGTCTTGTTTCTTGGATTCCTTTTTTCCAAAGTAGTATGCGGCGCCTCCGATTGCCGCTGCCAACACTATTGCCGCGGCTAGGATGATTGTGTTGTTGTCTTGGTCCTGCCTTTCAACTACTATCACCTGGGGAGTGGCAACTGTAGACGGCGTTTCTGAAGGGGTGGGCGTTGCGGTTGCAGTTGGTTGCATTGGCGTTGCAGTTGGAGTCGCAGTGCTCTGGGGGACTTCAGGCGTTGCAGTGGGAACCGGTGTTGGCGAGGCGCTAAAAGGCGTTGCTGACGGGCTTGGGTGGGCGTTGCAATTGGGGTCGGAGTGGGTGTTGGCGTGGAAGTTGAAGCAGGGTCGGGAGTTGGAGTCGGCGTGAGAGTGGGTGTTGGAGTTGGTGCCCTAGACAGTCTTACTTCGATAGTCGCGTATCGTGTCGCGCCTTGAGTGCTGCCTGTTGACATGTAGTCGGTTGCGGCCGTGATTAGGCCGAATGAAGAATAGCTAGAGAGGGCGATGCATGGCTTTTTTTTCGTAGGTCGGGATTTTGGCGAATGAAGTATATCCATTGGCGTCGGTTATGAGTAGAGCCAAGCGGGTTCCAATCGGGCTGAGGAACTCCGTTGTTGCGCCTGCAATGGCAGTGGGAATTAGGGTAGTTACTTTTGCTCGAACAGAGTATTCCACGCGGGCTCCCGAAGTAGCGTCTACGCTTAGCTTGGCGGGGTTTAGTGTTATTGGGTTGTTGAATACGTTTTCCGTGCTGGCTCCTTTTACTTCTATTATTTGGTCTGATATCGTGGAGTTGTAGAAAACGTTTTCTGAAGAGCCTAGGTTAAAGTGGATTACTTTGTCAACTGCAACAAACGAATCGTTTTCGAACCGGTTTTCCGAACTTCCTGTGAGGTTTACTACTATTCCTGGAAGTATCGACCGAAATAGGTTTGTTCTCAAGACATTCTTGTCTGAGTTGAGTAGAGTCAGGGCTGGCCGGCCGTAAAATTTGTTTCTTTCTAAAGTGGCGAGGTTGACTAACTCGAGTATTACCTTGTTTGAATCCGTGTCTGTTATTGTTATTGCCGTGCGTTTTACTTCAATTCCTATTTCGTTGTCGGTAAAGTCGCTTGATTCTATGCTGTTGTATAGTAGGGTGCGGGTTCCGTTGCCTATGCGTATTCCTTTTGCGAAGCTTTTGAAAACGCAGTTTATTGCCCGGAAGTTGTCGTAATACGGGTTGGAAATGCCGTTGTCGCCGTCGGCGCCTGCGTGCGCTATTGGTACATTGTTGCAGTTAAGCGTTACTCCTTTGGCTGCAATCCGAAAACAGTCTCCGGCCGGAGACAGGTGTTCTGCTTCCAGCACGTATACTCCGGACGTGGACAGTGTTGCGCAATCGTGTATTACTGTAGGGGCAACTGCGTTGCCCAAGCCAATTAGCATGGCGAGTAATAATGCGGCAAATAGGGCTTGGGTTTTCATATATTGTTTCACCTTGAACTTGTTTTGGTTAAATATTTTTTGTATTTTGTTGCTTTTAAGGGTAGTTTTCGAGTCATTCGGCTGTTGGTTTTTATATCTGTTCGCCGTTTATGCATTGGAGGGGCGGGCATTGGTTTTCTTTGATTCCACCGGATTCGGTTTCGTAGTTGTTGACGGAAAAAAGCACGGGGACTTGTTGGTAGTCGGCGGTCGCGTTGTTGAACGTGAGTTGGATGTTGTCAAACGAGAATTTGGCACTTCGCATGCGGTGCGTGAGTCGGAAGTTGCGTTGTTATACAAAGGCAAGCCCGAGTTTATTCTAGTGGGAAACGGGCAGGACGGGGTTCTCGAGGTTGACGAGCGGTTTTTCGAGGCGGCCAAGCGCGTGGGCGCACAGGTTACCGTATTGCCTACGCCTAAAGCCATTTTGGAGTTTAATTTGCTTTCACGCAATCGAAGGGTTAATGCGTTGATTCACGTGACTTGCTAGAAAGGTAATTTGTTTTGTTAGCGGAAATTACTACAAGGAAAGCGGCATGGCGTACTGTGGTGGCGCAGTTGGGGCTTGCTCGGGACGTTGCCCAACGGTATTCGGTTTTAGGGCCTGCGTTAGAACGGCTTTTTATTGAAGCTGTTGTTGCATTGATGAACGCGGTTGAAAAGTTTGATTCCAGTTGGGGCTATGGCTTTGAAGAGTATGCAGAGCGGGTGATCAAAGCCAGGATTTTTTGGGCGCTTGCAGCCGAAGTGAGGCACGGCGCGCACGGCCCGCGTTTGCTTAAGCGGGTGGCATGGGTTAATCGCGTGCGGGCAAAGTTTCTCTCAGACGGAGGAATTCCGTCTTTCAAACAATTGCGCAAGACAACAGGGTTCAGTGAAGAAATGTTGATGCGCGTACTGGCTGTTGAAAAGGAATTGGAACCTGTTGAACGGCCAATTGGAGGCAGTAGGCTGTTGACTCCCGACGCGCTTAAAAACTGTCTTGGCGGTTGCGGGCTAGATAAAGAAGAGGAGGCAGTGTTACGGGCTTGGACCGGCGTTGGATTTACAGACCCTGCGACCGGCTTGGAAATGGAAGTCAACGGGCTTGCGAATCGCAACGTGTTCGGCGCTTCCTGCAGTCGGATTGCAACCCGTTTGAAACCCTTTATGCTTGCAAGCGGACGTAATTTGACTTGTGCGAGTGTGCAGTTGATGATTGCAATTGCGTTAGTAAAAGTTGTTGAGAGTAAAATAGAGTAAAGGTGTTTTTTTTTGGTGTTGCGCGGTTTCAAGACAATGGACGAACTGGATTGCAAAGGCAAAGTGGTCTTGTTGAGGCTGGACTTGAATTCTTCAGTGGAAGACGGCAGGGTTTGTGACTCCCCTCGGTTTATCGCGCACGCGAAGACGGTGCGCGAGCTTGTTGAAAAAGGAGGTCGCGTGGTAGTGCTTGCCCACCAAGGCAGGCCGGGCGACGACGAGTTTCTTTCACTAGAAGAACACGCGGTTTTGTTGCGCAAGCGATGCAAGGGGCGAGTCAAATTCGTTCCGGACGTCATTGGCCCCGAGGTTGCGCGCCGCGTGAAGAAAATGGCCGACGGAAGCGTCCTGTTGCTTGACAACGTGCGTTTCCTTTCCGAAGAATCGCTTGAAAAAAGCGCGGAAGAGCATTCCAAAAGCTTTTTCGTCCGCCGACTTGCTCCTTTGGCGCAGGCGTTTGTCAACGATGCCTACAGCGTCTCCCACCGTTCGCATTGTTCGGTAACCGGGTTTGCGTCTGTTCTTCCTTCGTTTGCCGGCCGCGTTCTAGAAGGCGAGTACGTTGCCTGTGAACGGCTTCGGACTGAAATCCAACGGCCATGCTACTATGTCTTAGGGGGAGTGAAGCCTGAAGACGTGCTGCCTCTTTTGGAATACGGGGTTGGCGGTGGCGCAGACAAGGTGTTCGTAGGCGGTGCGCTGGCCTGGGTTTGCGAAGCCGCAAAAGGCACGGCCAGCGAATCCGTCTTGAGGAAAGTTGCGGAAAAAAACTGGGCAAAACACGTTGAAACCCTGAAAAAAGTGTTGGACCAACACCCAGACAAAGTGGTGTTGCCGTTGGATTACGCTATTGAAGAAGGGATGTTGCTTGATTTGGGTCCTGAAACCGCAAAAGAGTGGGCAAGTGAATTGAAAGACGCGAAAACCGTTTTGCTAAAAGGCGTTTTAGGAAAGGTAGAATACAAAAAGTTCGCCGAAGGCACTCGCAAAGTCCTTCGCGCCGCATTGAATTCGGATGCGTTTGTAGTCTTGTCCGGAGGCTCCTACGCAGTACTTGCTCAAGGTATGAACCTCAAGAAAAAACCGGGCCACGAAAGCCTTGCCGGTGGCGCGTTCATTGCGCAGCTCCTTGGAAAAAAGCTTCCAGGTGTCGAAGCATTGGCTGCAAACGCAACAGGTTAAATAAGGGAAAACGTTTTCCAATTATAATGCGGAGCGTGGAAAAAGCGTTTGCGGCACTTAAGTAAAGGAAACGAACGAAACAGGTGGTCGGCATTGCACGGTCAAACCGGCATGAAATACGTTGTCATGCCTGTAATCATAATAGTCGTAATCGGGTTGATTGTATTATTCCTCAAGAACTCGTTCGTGGATAATTTAGGCCTGAATATACACTCGAACGCCCACAGCCTTACGGTCTACACCGAATCCCTTGATGCGGCTGCCCCGAACGTTTCAGTATTCGGCGACGAACAAAACAGGGCCGGCGCATTCGAATCGTTTGGCGGCGTGGGCACGGCGTTGGAAGCCGGCCTGAACGCGGTTCAAGAATACAAGTGGCATTTGGCACTCTTTGGAGTGGGCTTTGGCAATGGTTTACGCCATCCGCCGTATAAATAGTTCCTACTAAGCAGTGGCGACAGGTTTAAGTTGTTGGAGGTATATAATGATGTTGTCGAAAGAGCACGGGGGGAAACGGAATTTGAGGGAATCTATTAAGGCGCTTGTAGTAGAGTGCGGGGATTGCGGGGAAAAACAGTTGTGGAGCGAGGAAACTACTTGGCGGCCTTGCAACTCCTGCGGTTCAATGGTTGTACTTAAAACAATTTCGCAAATAGACTTGGACGGAGCCAGAGAGTCCATGCCTAAAGTCCTAGCGGAAATGGGTAAGCCCGCGCCGGTCAAGCCGTGCGTGGCCTACAGCGACTACACTACTTACGTGCTCAGCATAGAGGACATTGAGAGGCTCAAGCAATTGTCGCGTCAAATCGCGCGTGACAAGAAGGAAGCCAAAACCCAAGCTAATAAAGGCAAGTGCACTGCGCGCTTTGCAAGAAAAAAACGCGGAAGGTAGACCCTGCAATGGAGAGGAGACTGGCCAACGTTTTCAGCCGGTTGCGTACTGTAGTCTCTATTGCTCCAAGTGTTTCAAGACAGTTGTTTCACAATCAGCGCAAGCGTTGAAGGACGCGCTGGAAAATACGCACGTCTGCGGTTCGGTTCACGAGCCTTCTGCCGAGTTCAAGAAAGAACTGGCCCGCTTGGTTGCCTTTCGTTGCTCGCGCACCTGCAGGGACGGGGGCGGAAACCCGGAATTTTGAGGGAACAACTGCGGCAATCGTCCCGCCGTTCTTGTGCTTGAATATAATCGTCTTGGTGATGACTTCAAGAGGCAAGCCGCTTGCTTCAACGAGGTCGGAAACAGGGTGCACGCACTTGTCGTGTTCTGCGGTGATTCCCTGCTTTTAATGAAGTTCTTGAGTTTTTCTTCCTCGTTCAAATGCACGTTTGGCTACTTGTTGAAAAGTTCCAATAGGTTTCAACGGTATCTTGGCCTGCGTCCGCCGCGTTGGGGCCGTTCGGAGCCAAACGAGCGCGGTGATTGCGGCCGCATTCTTGAGTTGCTTCGGAAGCCGCCTTGGCGGAGGCCTTGCTGGCCCGAGTGCCGTTGGGGGTATCTTCCTCCCCGGTTGTCGGGGCGTTGTAAGTGCGTTTGGGTATCGTCGGCCTGCGGTACTGCCACGCGTTCAAAGCGTTCGACTTTGTTTATTGGATACTCTTTTATTTCCGCGTTGGCCATTCTTGCAGTGAGGCGTAATTGCTTTATTTCTGCAACGTTGGATACCAAGCTTACTGCCTCGCCTTCTTTCCCTGCCCTTGCAGTGCGGCCTATGCGGTGGACGTAAGTAAGCGGGTCGTTTGAAGGGTCGTAATTTATGACGTGCGTCACGTCGGGAACGTTGAGCCCGCGCGCGGCAAGGTCGGTTGCGACCAGCGCGTCGATTGCGCCTGACTTGAATTTGTTCATTACGTGGTCGCGCCTGGCTTGAGTAAGGTTTCCGTGGAGTGCAAGTGCTTTGAAACCGCGTTCGCAGAGCATGCGTCCCACGCGGTCTGCGCCGAACTTAGTGCGGCAGAATACCAGCGCAAGCAATGGTTTTGGCGCGTTTTTGAGTATTGTTGCAAGCGCGTCAGGTTTTTCACGCGGGTCAAGGCTCCAGTAGAACTGTTTGATTGCCTCGACTGTGAGCTTGTCTTCGCTTACACGAATGCTTTGCGGCGAGCGCATTTGCTTTTGGGCAATCTCTATTATCGCGCCGGGCATGGTTGCCGAAAAGAGCATGGTCTGCCTGTCCTTAGGAGCTTGAGAGAGGATGTATTTTACGTCGTCTATAAATCCCATGTCCAGCATGCGGTCTGCTTCGTCGAGCACAACCGCGTGCACGTGCTTGAGCGAAATCGTTCTCCGCTGCAGGTGGTCGATGAAGCGTCCCGGCGTGCCGACAACTATCTGCGCCCCTTTTTGAAGGCTGTGGATTTGTTTGTTGATATCTTCTCCGCCGTATACCGCCAAAACTCGGGCTTCGGTGTATTTAGCGAATTGGCTGATTTCTTCTTTGACTTGTATTGCAAGCTCGCGCGTGGGCACAAGCACTATTGCTTGTACCGCCAGCTGTTCTTGGAAAAGTCGTTCCAAAAGGGGAATGCCGAATGCAGCTGTTTTTCCGGTTCCCGTCTTTGCCTGGCCGACTATGTCCTTGCCTTGGAGGGCTACAGGGATCGCCTGTGTTTGGATGGGCGTGGGTTCTTTGAAATTCATTTGTGCCAACGCACGCAGTACGGGCTGGCTTATTTTTAGCTCGCTGAAACTCATTAGTCTATATCGCCTTTTGTTTTTTTGATTCTATGATAAAGAAGCGCGTCAGGGAAAACAAAGGGTTTCTTCAGCGTTTCTTTCTAGCTTTACCCGCCTTTTTTGGGCTTGCTCTTACTTTTAATGTCTTTAGTGCCTTTTTAGGCTTTGGCTTGGCTTTAATAGGCGTCTTAGCGGTGTTTGCCTTCTTTTTCGGCTTTGCCGCCGCAGTTTTTGCGGGCGTAAGCGGTTTTTTTGAAGCGGGTTTTGCCTCTTTTTTCTTAGCTTCTTTTTCCGAGGCCTTCTTTGCCTTGGCTACCTTTTTCACCAGCGCGCCGAAATCCATTCGTTTTTCAGCCTCGCTTCTTTCAGCCATTTGGTGGCCGCAGCACCTAGGTTTGAAGAGGAACGTTGCCCGTTGGCGTGCTGTCCTGCCGCATTTGACGCACTTGAAGCGCTTGACTTCAATGTACTTGTCTTCCGTTGTTACTGCCGTATTCTCTCCGGTGCGGTCTTCGTAATCGTCCTTCAAATATTGTTGCTTGGCTTCTTCGTCGTCCGACGCAGTAAGCTCTGATTCAAAATCGCGTGCCATCAATTGTTCTCTCCATGCATTATTATTGCGTTAAATCCATTGTGTTGGCAACTGGGTATAAAAGGTTTTCCTTTCTTTGGCTTTTCATGGACTTTCTTGCAACAATTCGCGATGCGGACATAGGCGAAAGACTGCAACCGGTTGCACAGTGGAGGGATCGCGAGGCCGTTCGAGCTGTTATTTTTAATGCAAAAGGCGAGGTCGGGTTGATTTGGTTTCCGTACGAGGATTTCACAAGCTTCCTGGAGGCGGCCTTGAACTCGGCGAAAAGGTCGAGCAGGCGTTGCCGCGCGAGTTGTTGGAGGAAACGGGTTGTGAAGCCGAAGTAGGCGAAAAAGTAGGCGCGGTGTTGGAGTGGGTTTCCGGAATCGGCGTAAGGCAGGTTTACCAATGTTTTCTCGCGAAGGTAGTGCGCGACGGGGGCGAGATAAAGTTGGATGAAGGCGAAGCGCGGCAGGGTTTTCAGCTGCAGTGGCTTGAGTTGGGCGAGGCAATCTGTTTGCTTGAAAACGACCGGCCCCAAGAATACTATCCCAAGTTTATTGCGTAGAATACCCCGCTCCTTGGGGCGGGGTCTGCAGGGCGTAGTATTGCCTTCAGTTTGACGGTTACGATAACAAAGTCCGAAGGCCGCTGGCACTTGTTTGCCTTTCTGCATATTCTGCGTCCGGCGGCTTACTCAAGTCGCAATAACTGAATCCGCTGCCGTTTGGCATCGAGTATTACGTCGAGTGTCAAACTAACCGAATTCTAACGGAATACCCCACCCCTTGGGGTGGGGATAGTTATTGTCGCGCGCGACTTGTTTTTCTTGCGTAAATCACAAGAGTTGTTGGAAAAAGGCTTTTATTGACTGCCTGCGTGGGTTTGGTTCGTAAAGGAGTTTGGTTTTCATGAATTTCAAGTTTATTGCATTGGCGTTGGTACTAGGCTGCCTGCTTTTGGCGGGATGTGCCGAGAAAAAACCGCTTTACGTGCCTACTCCGACGCCTACTGTTGTTTTGGCAACGCCGGAGCCGACTCTTGTTCCCACGCCGGAACCGACTATTGCGCCGACGGCCGAACCGACTGCCGTGCCTACGCCGACTCCGTTGCCGTTTGGTACTCTGTTTTTCGACGATTTTGAAGACCGTAATGCAACTGCAGGAAAATGGGTGTTTGACTCCAAGTGGAAAATGGGGGAAAAGAGTAACCGGACTGCTTTAATCGCGGTTGTTTCGCTTTCGGAAGCAAATTCAGTTGCTTCATTTGGCAGCGGCAACTGGACTGATTACGTAGTGCGCTTCAAGTTTTGGCTTGGCGGCGGCGGGTTTCGCTTAATTGCGCGGAATTCTTCTGCCGGCGCTTACATTGCCGAAATAATGCCTAACACCGCCAACTTGCGCATCCAACACGGCAGTTCGTCCAATGCGAACGTTGTCCTGACTTCGGCGCTTGGCCGCGGCCAGGATCAGCACCGCTTGAACGAAAGCTCGTGGCACGACCTCGAATTTTCTTTGAAGCGCAACAACGTGAAGCTTAACATTGACGGCATTCCGGTGTTCGACTATTCCGACAACAGTTTTTCAAGCGGTTCGGTTGCATTGATGACTGTTGACGGGGTTTTCTTGGCAGTCGATGACGTCAATGTATCTACCTCTTGAAGCAGGAGCTGGAAAGTAAGTTTTATTGGAAGTGAATATTTTTTTGAGTTATGTCAAGGAAGTTCCGAAAAACGCGCGTTTTGAAGAAGGAGTGGTGTTCATCGCCCATAATGGAAAACGCAACGCAGTCGGAACCAGGCTTGAAGGAAAGGAACTTGTTTTGCTAGCTCGGGCGCATGGCGGTCCGGAATCCTATTACAAGGTGGGGGTTCCCAATGAAGTTGCAAGCGAATTAACTGCAACGCACGGTGCGGGAGTCAAGGTGCTTACTGAAGAAACCGCCCGTAAGGCATTAATCGCGGGGGAGTCTGATTCGCATGAAATGGCGAAGTTCTTGAAGGATTCCAAGGATTGGAGTCTGGCTGAAAAGGAATTGGGGAAGATAACGTTTCGAAGCCCTGCGGAAAAGACCGCGTTTAACCGTGACTTGACAGCTGCTGTCAGGGAGGCGGGAAAAAATTTGGAGGGGCAGCAGCTTGCACAGTTGGTTAGGGAAACCCGTTTAAAAATGCAGGCGGCGCAGTCGACGCGGCGCAACGCGGCCTACGGCGGCGCTTATAGTGCAAGGAAAGCGGCGGGCGGATCTTTTGGCAGCGGAGGCGGTTCAAGCGGCGGTTCTGGAGAACGCGAGCGTGAAACGCCGTCTTACGGAAGCGGGGCCGGCGGCGAAGGCAAGACCGGCAAGGAAGAGCATGACAGCAGTGAACCGGAGGAGGAACGTGCTGAAGAACGTGCGCGGGAGCATTTGAGCCGCGGTGGAGCAGCAAGAGACGAGGCAGCTGTTGCCAATGAAGAGCTGAAAGAGGCGGCTGTCAAGCCAAAGCCAGGGTCGCCCAAGCGGGGTTACTCGTGGATTTCGGGAAGCGGTTGGATGAGCAAGAGCAACCGTAAGTGGATTATTGTCGCGGTTATAGTGGTTATAATAATCTTTTTATGGATGAGTTTCGTAAAATAATTTTTTCCGCAAACTTTTGCGCGTGGAAAGGGCGTGTTGTTGTTTTGGATGAAAAACTTTTGTTGAGGCGCTGGCGCACTGCGTTGGATTCGTATAACTCGGTTGACGCCGAAGTGAGGCAGTACTGTGAGGACAACGGGGTAGTTGTCGAGAAGTGCGATTGCTGCGGTGGTTCGGTGTTTGCGGTTTCGCGGCCCGAGCACGAGAACGTCTTGAGGTGGAACTTCTGTTCCGATGATTGCAAGAGGACTTATTGGAACAGCAAGTGATTTTCGTAAACGATTATTCGATTTAAAGGATTTGAGGGTGGGATTGATGAACGGATTGTATTGGGTTGCTGGAGTCGGTGTTGTTTCGCTTGCTTTTGCCGCTTACTTGATTTGGTGGATGTTGAAGCTCTCTAAGGGCTCGGACAAGATGCAGGCTATTTCGAATGCAATCCGCGAGGGTGCAAACGCGTACTTGAAGAAGCAGTACCTGACTCTTGCTCCTTTTGTGGTAGTACTGGCTTTGGTAATAGGACTGGCAGTCGATTGGGAGACTGCGGTTGCATTTATCGGAGGCGTGTTGTGCTCCGGCGTTGCAGGTTACATAGGCATGACTGTGAGCGTGCGTGCCAACGTGCGCACTGCCGAGGCAGCGCAGTCGGGCTTGCCGCGCGCTTTGGAAGTGGCCTTTAAAGGCGGGGAAGTGACCGGGCTTGCTTTAGTGGGCTTGGGGCTGATAGGAGTTTCGTTCTTTTACTTGCTATTTGGCGACTTGATTACTCTAGTGGGCTTCGGCTTAGGCGCTTCGTTGATTTCGTTGTTTGCGCGTGTCGGCGGGGGCATTTTCACCAAGGCGGCCGACGTCGGCGCTGATTTGGTGGGCAAGATTGAAAAAGGAATTCCTGAAGACGACCCGCGTAATCCTGCAGTGATTGCCGACAACGTCGGCGACAACGTCGGCGACTGTGCAGGAATGGCTGCCGACCTCTTCGAATCGTACGTGGTTACCATTATTGCGGCAATGCTGCTTGGAGCCGGAGTGATTTCGGCTTACGGCGTGCAAGCCGTCGAGTTTCCGTTGCTTGCCTGTGCCGTGGGCGCAATCGCAACGATTATCGGCGCTTTCGCAGTCCGCTTGGGTTCTGAAGGCAAGATAATGAATGCTTTGTATAAGGGAGTGTTGGCAACTGCCGCGCTTGCCTGCGTGGGATTCTACATTATTTTCGGCACTCAGTTAAACTTGCTTGCAGCCAGCGTAGTAGGCATAGTTGCAAGCGTGGCAATAGTGTTTGCAACCGATTATTACACTTCCAAAGAAAACGCGCCTGTGGCTGAAGTGGCTGCGGCTGCAAAGACGGGGGCTGGAACCAACCTTATAAGCGGAATGGCAGTCGGGTTCCAAAGCACGGTTCCAATAGTGCTTATAGTCGTTGCGGCAATCGCTTTGTCGTTCAAGCTTGCCGGAGTTTACGGAATCGCGTTGGCTGCGGTTGCAATGCTTTCATTGACCGGAATAATCATTACTTTAGACGCGTACGGTCCTATCACCGACAATGCGGGCGGAATAGCCGAGATGAGCGGAATGGCTCCGGCAGTGCGCGAGGTAACCGACGCACTTGACGCAGTCGGAAACACTACTAAAGCAACCACTAAGGGGTTTGCAATTGCGGCTGCTGCACTAGGCGCGTTGGCGTTGTTTGTGGCATTCGCGGAAGCGGCGCGCTTGACCGTAATCAACTTGCTTGACGCTCCAGTGGTAATCGGGCTGTTGATAGGCGCAATGCTTCCTTTTGTGTTCAGTTCGTTCCTAATGAAGGCAGTCGGCAACGCCGCTTTCAGCATAGTCGAGGAAGTGCGCAGGCAATTCCGTGAAATCAAGGGAATAATGTCGGGCAAGGCAAAGCCGGATTACGCCAAGTGCGTGGAAATCAGCACAGGCGCAGCGCTCGACGAACTCTTGGTTCCCGGATTGATTGCAGTGCTTACTCCGCTGGTAGTCGGAATCCTGTTTGGCGTAACTGCTTTGGCGGGATTGCTTGCAGGCGTAATCGCTTCAGGCTTTTTGCTTGCGGTTTTCATGGCTAACACCGGCGCAGTGTGGGACAATGCCAAGAAGTACATCGAGTGCGGTGAATTCGGCGGAAAAGGCGGCGATGCCCACAAGGCTGCGGTAGTTGGCGATACTGTAGGCGACCCCTTTAAAGACACTGCAGGCCCGGCATTGAACGCGTTGATCAAAGTCGTAAACACGATTGCGCTAGTCTTTGCACCTGCGTTGCTGGCAATGGCTTGGAACCTGGTTTAGGAACAAACCCGGTTTTCTTTTTTTCTTTCTTTTTTTGTAGTTATAGCCGTCGGCTTGTGTAAATCGACTTCTTGGCGGGCGAAAGAGGGCGGGGTCGGCGGCTTGTTTGGCGGTCTTTTTTTATTTGCGGGCTGCGTAGTTTATTTAATGGATTTTTTTCTCGAGTCTCCGTACTCTCCTGCAGGCAGCCAGCCTCGGGCAATAAGGGGATTGGGGCTTGGCTTGAAGCAGGGCGGCATGCAGACTTTGCTGGGGATTACGGGGTCGGGCAAGACGTTTACGATGGCTAACGTCATTGCGCAAAGCGGCAGGTCGGCGTTGGTGTTGTCGCATAACAAGACGCTCGCGGCGCAGTTGTATGCCGAGTTCCAGCAGTATTTTCCAAAGAACAACGTGGGTTACTTCATTTCGTACTACGATTATTACCGGCCTGAGAGTTACGCCCCGCAGACCGACACGTACATCGGCAAGGAGTCCGAGCGCAATGAGAAGATAGAGCAGTTCAGGTTGCAGTCTACCAGTTACCTGCTTTCAAGAGAGCCTACCGTGATAGTCGCGTCGGTTTCGTGCATTTTCGGCTTGGGTAATCCGGTTACTTACGGCCAGTTGGGCTTGGACTTGGCAGAAGGCGCGGTTATTCCGCGAAGGAAGTTGTTGCATTCGCTTGTGGAAATGCAGTACTCGCGCAACGACGCAGTGTTGGGCAAGAGCAGTTTTAGGCTTAGAGGCGACTTGCTTGAAGTAATGCCGCCGTTTTGCGACGATGCTGTGAGGGTACGGTTTGAAAAGGAAGTTGTCAAGTCAATAGAGTTTTTCGACCCTTTGAGCGGGGTCAAGCGCAGGGTGGGAAAGTACTTGCTGTTGCCGGCAAAGCATTTCGTGGTTCCGCCCGAATCGAAAGACGCGGCGCTGGAGTCTATTAAGGCAGAGCTTGACTCGCACGCGCCTAACTTGGCGCCTCTTGAGCGACAGCGTATAGTACAGCGGACTGAATACGATTTGGAGATGATCCGCGAGATAGGCTATTGTTCGGGCATAGAGAATTACTCGCGTCATTTCGACGGCCGCAAGGAAGGCGAGAAACCGTTTTGTTTATTGGATTATTTTCCCAAGGACTTTCTGATGTTCGTAGACGAGTCGCACGTTACGCTGCCGCAGTTGCAGGGAATGTATAACGGCGACCGCGCGCGCAAGCAGGCGTTGGTTGACTTCGGCTTTCGCCTTCCTTCTGCTTTCGACAACCGGCCGCTCAAGTTTTCAGAGTTCGAGCCGTTTATGAAAAACGCGATTTTCGTTTCCGCAACTCCTGCGCAGTACGAGTTAAGCAATTGCGTTAGGGTGGTTGAACAGATAGTTCGGCCAACGGGGCTGTTGGACCCGGAAATAGAAGTGCGCAAAACCGAAGGCCAGTTGGATGACTTGCTTGGCGAGATTAGTGCGCGTGCGAAGAAAAAACAGCGGACTCTTGTTACTACGTTGACTAAAAGGATGGCTGAAGACTTGGCGGCTTTCTTGCATTCGAAAGGGGCGCGTGTGCGTTACTTGCATTCCGAGTTGGACGCGTTTGAGCGGATTAGGTTGTTGCGTTCGCTGCGTTTGGGCGAGTTCGACGCTTTAGTGGGGGTAAACTTGTTGCGGGAAGGTCTTGACTTGCCCGAAGTTTCGTTGGTGGCCGTTTTGGACGCGGACAAGACGGGTTTCTTGCGTTCTGCGCAGTCGTTGATACAGACCGTAGGCCGTGCTGCAAGGAACTCGGAGGGGAAAGTAGTTTTTTACGCCGACTTGGTTTCGCAGGCAATGAAAGAGGCAATGCAAGAGACTGCACGCAGAAGGAAAATGCAGTTTAAATTCAACAAGGAACACGGAATAATCCCTAAAACAATAGTAAAGCCCGTTCCTCTTGGCGCAGACGCCCAAGGCGTTGAAGACGTTGGTGAAACGGTTTCGTCCAAACCCGTTTCCAAAAAACGGCGTGATGAAATGGTTCTGTTGCTTGAAGAGGAAATGAAGGCTGCTGCAGAGTGCCTGAATTTCGAGCGTGCAATTGCCTTGCGCAACAAGATAAGGGAATTGCGTAAGTCAGGCGGCTATTAACGTGCGGTAATCGCGTTGTGTGAAAAGAATGGTCAAACCAAATACGGCAAATACTGAAGCGGAAAAGAGAGCGTGTTTTGGCGCGGATAATATAGTGATTCGCGGCGCTAGAGAACACAATTTGAAGAACGTCGACGTTGAAATTCCGCGCGGAAAAATAACCGTTATTACCGGCTTGTCTGGTTCTGGCAAGTCGACTCTTGCTTTCGATACTCTTTATGCCGAGGGCCAGCGGAGGTACGTCGAGTCGCTTTCGGCTTATGCCCGGCAGTTTCTGGGCATGATGAACCCGCCTGACGTTGATTCCATTGAAGGCTTGTCGCCGGCAATTTCAATAGACCAGAAGACCACCTCGCGCAACCCGCGTTCCACGGTGGGCACGGTTACCGAAATTTACGATTACCTCAGGTTGCTTTACGCGCGGGTGGGAAAGCCGCATTGTCCGGAGTGTGGAAAACCCATTTCAACCCAGGGCGCGCAGGCGATTGCGGCCACGCTGATTTCGAGTTGGCCTAATTTGGAAACCGAATTGTTTTACCCCCTGGCCCATGGCGTTAAAGGCGGGTTTGAAAAAGAGTTGGCCAAACTAAAGGCATTGGGGTTTTACACCGTTTATTTGGATGGCAATAAAGAGGACTTGTCGGAATCCGTTCCCAAGCCGGACAAAAACCGCAAGCACTCGATTCTCGTTTTCGTGGATAAAGTCGTTTGTTCTTCGGAGGAAAAAACGCGGTTGGTAGAAGCAATAGAGTCGGCCTTGGCTTCAAACGGCGTGTTGATTGCAAGAAACCCTCAGGGCGAAGAAAAGGTTCTTTCGAGCAAAAACGCCTGTCCCGAACACGGAACTTCTTTCGGGGAGATTCAACCGCGCGACTTTTCGTTCAACTCTCCTTTCGGCGCTTGTCAAGAGTGCCACGGCCTGGGCTTCAAAATGGAGTTCAGTCCCGACTTGATTATACTCGACTCGAGCCTTTCGATAAAACAAGGGGCGATAACGTGTTACGGAAGGCTTATGGAAGGAGGCTGGCGGGCACAGCAGTTGATGGCGGTTGCGCGCGAACACGGGATAAGAACCAACGTGCCCGTATCCGAAATTTCCAAGAAGCAGCTTGACTTGCTCTTGTACGGGAGCGAAAAGAAAATCAGGTTCACTTACGAAAGCAAGAAAAGCGGTTCGGCTTACGAGTACGAAAACAAGTTCGAAGGAGTGATTCCGCAACTCGAGCGCTTGTATTACCAAACCGAGTCCGAGTCCAGAAAGGAAGAAATAGGCAAGTTCATGCGCGAAAAAACCTGTCCGTCTTGTTTGGGAAAGCGCTTGAAGAAGGAAATGCTTAGCGTATTGATAGCAGGAAGCAGCATTGACGACGTTTGCCGTCTTCCCATAAGCCGCGCAAGAGTGTTCCTTGCGGAAGCGAAGTTCGCAGAAGGCGAAAAACTGGTTGCAATGCCAATAATAAAGGAAATTGGTTCGCGACTCGAATTCCTTGAGAACGTGGGCCTGCATTATTTGAACCTGGCCCGCCAAAGCAGCACGTTGTCGGGCGGAGAGTCGCAGCGTATTCGATTGGCGACCCAAATCGGTTCCAACCTTACGGGTATCCTGTATGTCTTGGACGAGCCTTCAATAGGGCTGCACCAGCGCGACAACGCCAAACTATTGGCCACTTTGGAAAAACTCAGGAATTTGGGCAATACGCTGGTGGTAGTAGAGCATGATGAAGAGACCATGCGAGAATGCGATTACCTAATCGACATGGGGCCTTTTGCAGGCGTGCACGGCGGCAGGATAGTCGCGCGCGGTACCGTTGAAGATATAATGCGCGAAAAAACTTCTTTGACCGGAGACTACCTTTCGGGCCGCAAGAGCATAGCCATTCCTTCAAAACGCAGGAAGCATGGAGAATTCCTGGCAATAGAAGGAGCAAGCGAAAACAACTTGAAGAAAATAACTGCGGCGTTTCCACTGGGGCTGCTTACTTGCGTGACCGGCGTTTCAGGTTCGGGAAAGTCCACGTTGGTGTCCGAAACCCTTTACCCTGCGTTGTCCAACAAACTCAACAATTCAAAACTGCCTTGCGGAGCCCACAAAAAAATAATGGGATTCGGTGCGCTCGAGCGCATAATCGTAGTCGACCAGTCTCCAATAGGTCGCACGCCGCGCTCCAACCCGGCGACTTACGTAGGCGCTTTTACCCTCATTCGTGAACTGTTTTCGAAAACAGTAGAAGCTCGTTCCCGAGGGTATGCGCCTGGAAGGTTTTCTTTCAACGTGGACGGCGGGCGCTGCCCTTCGTGCAAGGGAGACGGGTTGATAAAAGTAAGCATGCATTTTCTGGCCGACGTTTACGTGCCTTGCGAAAACTGTAAGGGCAAGCGCTACAACCCGCAGACGCTGGAGATAAGGTACAAGGAAAGAAACATTGCCGAAGTGCTTGAAATGAGCGCAAGCCAAGCCCTCGAGTTTTTTGAAAACGTTCCGGCAATACGTAACAAACTCCAGACCATAAGCGATATAGGCCTGGGCTACATTAAGCTCGGCCAGCCTGCAACCACGCTTTCAGGAGGCGAGGCTCAACGCGTGAAACTCGCTACCGAACTCTCGAAACGCTCGGAAGGCAAGACGATGTACTTGCTTGACGAGCCGACTACCGGACTGCATTTTGAAGACGTCAATCAACTGCTTTCAATACTCCAGCGCCTTGTGGAAAAGAAAAACACGGTCGTAATAATCGAACACAATCTCGACGTGATAAAGAACGCCGATTGGGTGATAGACTTGGGGCCTGAAGGCGGCGAAAACGGCGGGCAAGTAATTGCATTCGGAACCCCTGAACAGGTTGCCTCGCGGCCCGGGCACACCGGCGCCTACTTGAAGGAAAAACTCGATGAAACATTTCGTGAGGCTTGACAAATGCGTTTTACTCCGTCGGATTACCCCTTGTTGCCTGGAGTCTATTTGATGAAAGACGCGAGCGGCGCCGTAATCTACGTGGGCAAGGCAGTTTCACTGCGTGCGCGCTTAATGCAATACTTCAATGCCCAAACCGGCGCCAAAACCGCTTCATTGGTTTCGCAAGTTGATTCGATCGAATTCGTAGTCACCAAAGACGGGAACGAAGCGCTCATACTCGAGTCGAATTTGATCAAGAGCCACCAACCGAAATACAACCTGCTTTTGAAAGACGCGAAACACTATTCCTGCCTTGCAATAACCGACGAAACCTATCCCCGGCTGTTGGTAGTGCGTAAAAACTCGAAAAACGAGTTTAAAACAAGGGCGAAAAGAGTCTACGGTCCGTTTGCAGAAGAGGCAAAAAGAAGCCTTGGTGCAAACTTCTTGCGTAAAGTACTCCAGATCCGTACTTGCAAGAAACTCCCAAAAAAACCTTGTTTGCAGTACCACTTGGGAAACTGCCGCGCGCCGTGCATAAAAAACGTGACTCCTGAACAATACGCTTTCAACGTTGCGACGCTTGAAAAAATACTTTCGGGAAAGCATGAAGGGCGGTCGGTAATCGGGTCACTCAAACGGGAAATGGGGTGCGCTTCCGATTCTCAGGACTATGAAACGGCCAAAACCCTTTTGACGCAGATAAACGCCCTGAAAATCTTTTTCAACAAGCAACGCATTGAGCAAAGGCAGCAAAACGACGAAGACTACCTTTTTTTCCAGCGCGTGGACCCAAACCTTTTCGTACAAATACTAAAAAGCCGCGCGGGAATACTGCAAAATACGGAAAAACACGATTTGGAAATCCGCACTCAAGAAGAACCCGAAACCCAATTTTGCATCCAATACTACCAAAACAATCCACTGCCTTCAAAAGTTTATTCCAATCTCGGCTTTGAACAAATGGCGTTGCTTAACTCCGCTTTGAAAACAGTTGCCTTCCAAAAACCTTCAGGCAAGAAAAACGAAGTGCTGAAAATAGCCAAGCAGACGCTGCAATGCGAAAAAATAAGTCCTTCCGTATTGCTGCTGCAAAAAAGCCTGCGCCTGCCTTTGCCGCCTTTGATTATCGAAACCTTCGACGTATCCAACCTGTTTGGCGAAAACCCTGTGGGCTCAATGGTGCGGTTCCAAAACGGCAAGCCCGACAAGGCCGGTTACCGAAAGTACTTAATCAAGCAAGTAACCGGCCAAGACGATTACGCAATGCTTGAAGAAATAATACGCCGCCGCTATTCGCGGCTTGCGCAAGAATCAAGGCAAATGCCTGACCTGATACTAGTCGACGGCGGCTTGGGCCAGCTTCACTTTGCACAAAAAGCATTAAACAAGCTAGGCTTGGAAATACCGCTTGCGTCTATTGCAAAACAAGAGGAAGAAATATTCCTGCCCGAGCGCAAAAACC
This sequence comes from Candidatus Micrarchaeota archaeon CG1_02_51_15, assembly GCA_001871495.1. Classification (GTDB taxonomy): domain Archaea; phylum Micrarchaeota; class Micrarchaeia; order Norongarragalinales; family UBA8480; genus UBA8480. The sequence continues at coordinate 690 of MNVG01000002.1, read as the reverse complement.
CCTTTAAACTGCCTAAAACCAATGACGGCCTCAAGCTGCTTCAACACTGCCGCGACGAAGCACACCGTTTTGCAATAACCTTCCACAAAACGCGCAGAAAAAAACAATTGCTTAATCCTGAATGACGCGCCGGCCTGCCTTCTGAAGGTTGATTTGGCCAAGCGCAATTCATTTGCCCATAAACAGCGATTTGCCCCCGCGGGGCACGAAATCCTTGGGCCGCCGTTCTCCTTTCTTTAGTTTACGACGTTCAGGCAAAGCCAGCTTGACTGCAACCGCCATGATGAAACCGGGCACTCCGAACGGGCCGAAAAGAAAGTACAACGCGATTGCAAGCGCGGCCAAAACAAGGAAAGAACGTGGTTGTAGTAGTATCGCAAACGTAATGAAGAAAGAACACGCGAACGACAGGGCTTCAAAAAACATTTTTTTTCAAATCACGCCTTTTTTTAAGGGGCAAGCAAGGACTTGCTTAAATTGCGGAAAACCCGAAAATTACGTTATTGTCCCGCTCAACACCGACTGCAACAAAGTGGAGCTAAGCAAGCTCATTCCGCCTTTCAAAACTAATGCCAATGCGATATAAAAACCGAGTTCTCCGAATCCCGCGTCCCAAAGCATGAACGCCGCAACAACGTCAACCGCACCCATTATGAACAAAGCAGGCAAAAACGAACTCCTCCTTGTTAA
>MNVG01000009.1:108-21198 GCA_001871495.1 Candidatus Micrarchaeota archaeon CG1_02_51_15 | reverse complement strand
AGCTAGGGAGCTGCTTCCTTTCAAGGGTTTTGTTTTTCATTCACTCAAAGGTACGCAGAGCGTGGAAGTTGCGTGCTTCGATTCGGGCGACCGCAAGCTGTTTTCTCTAGCGGTTGCCGGGTTTGCCTGCGAACACGTTTTTTCGGCTGACGGGAAGAAGGTATTGGTTGCTTGCGACCGCCGCAAGGGCGGCGAATTGCGTGCTGCGCTGCACAAGGCGGGTTTTCACGAGGCAAGAATACCTGTTTTGGAACGCGGTGCTGTTGAAGAATTGGACGCGATTGCAAAAGAAATCCGGGCAACGGATGAAAGGATTGCCACAGCTCAAAAGAAGGAAGATGCTTTCAGGAAGGAGCACGGAAGCCGGGCAGTTGCACTGCTCAAAGGACTGGAGGTTTACGGAAAGCTTGCGTCGTTGCCTTCTCGTTTTGGTAAAACCGATTTTCTGGAAGTTGTTGAAGGCTGGGTGCCTTCGCGGCGGTTCAACGAATTGAAGCGCAAGACCGAATCACTGGAGAACCCTGTTTTTCTAGAGAGCGTGGAAACGCGGGAGCCTGCTCCGACTAAGTTACGCAACCCTCCGGGCGCAAGGCGTTTCGAGTTTCTAGTGGAGTTCTTTTCGTTACCCCGGTGTAACGAGATCGACCCTACCCTGTTGATGGCGGTTACTTTCCCGATTTTGTTCGGAATGATTTTGGGCGACATGGGCTATGGTTTTGTCGCCTTGTTGATTGCATTAGTCTTGAAGTTCAAAGTGAAAATGGAGTTCATGCAGAGCGTGGCCGGGATGATGATGTTGTCGGCTATTGCCACTATTTTCTTCGGTTGGGTGTACGGCGAGATTTTCGGCGCAGAAGAGTTTGCGGGAATGGTGTTCCATCCGTTTATTGAACGGAGCAGTGAAGGGATTGCTTTGCTTATAGTCGCTTCTGTTGCAGCGGGAATAATTCATTTGACTCTAGGCTTGTTGCTGGGAATGGCAAACGGTTTGCGTCACCGCGACTGGAACCACGTAATAGCGAAGCTGGCTTGGATCGGAGTGGAATTCGGTTTTCTTGGAATAGGCGCGGGGCTAGTCGGAGGTGATGCGCTGCCGATTGCAGGCACTACGCTTTTGATAGGCTCGGCGGTACTGCTGATTGTTTGCGCGGCGTTGATTGCGAAGTTCGAGTCTTTCAACGCGATTTTCGAGCTGCCGGGAATGCTTTCCAACATTCTTTCTTACTTGCGTATAATGGCGCTTGGCTTAAGCGGAGTGATTTTGGCCAAGATTGTCAACGCGATTCCCGCAGAGTCTTCATTCGAATCGTTGTCGCACTTGCTTGCAGGCAATGGCGACCCGATTGCGATAGTCGTTGCGTTGTTGATGTTTTTGGCGTTTGCGGGACTGATGGTGGCGGGCCACGCGGCTGCGTTGCTGCTGGGCTTGTTCGAATCGTCGATTCAAACCCTGCGTCTTCACTACGTGGAGTTTTTCTCTAAATTTTATCACGGGGGCGGAACGGCGTTCGTTCCCCTTCGCAGTAAACCAAGAGGTGTATAAGTAAAATGGATATAGGAACCGGAATGATCGGCCTTGGCGCCGGCATAGCAATTGGTGCGGCTGCTTTCGCAACTGCGTGGGCACAGTCCGTAATTGGAGCAGCTGGAATGGGTTTGATGGCTGAAAAGGATGGAATGGAAGGCAAGGTATTGTTGTTCATGGCGTTGCCTGAAACAATGGTTATCTTGGGTTTCGTGGTTGCTTACTTGATCCTTACTACCTTCAAGGGATAGATTACCCATGGCTGGATTAGAGGAATTGAAAAAAGAAGTGGCTGCTATAGCAAAGCAGCAGGCTAGGAAGGTTGTTGAAATTGGCCGAAAGGAAGCTGACCACGTGCTTGCGCAAACGCGTGCCGAAGGCAACTCGATTTCGGTTAAAGCACGCGATGAGGCAAAAGTGCTTGGTGAAAACGAGTGGCGCAAGATTTCGACCGCCAGGCTGAAAGCTCGTAAGGAAATTGCTAACGCGCGCAACTCTATTGTCGACGAAGCAATGCTGGAACTTAAAAAAGAACTCAAAAGCCTTGCAGACGATTCCGGGCGCAAGAGCGAATACAAGCAGGTTTTCTCGGCTCTTGCAAAGCAGGCGAGCGAAGAGATAGGCGCAAACGCGGTTCTTCACTGCCGCAAGGCAGACGTTGCGCTTGCCAAGTCGTTTGGTAAAGTCGGCGAACCAATTGAATGCATTGGAGGAGTTATCGCGTCGACGCAAGACGGCCTAGAGATTGCGGACAATACTTTCGAAGCGCTGTTGGAAGAGAATTCCGACGTGTTACGCGCCGAGGCGCACAAACGGATTTTTGGCGGCGCGCCTGAAAAAGCCACTAAAACGAATCCCGAAAAAAAGAAAAAACCCGCGACAAACGCGAAAGGAGGCAGGAAGTAAACATGGATTGGCGCACCGCATACTCGAATACCCGCGTAAAAGCGATGAAGTCTAAACTGCTTTCTAGCGAGCAGGCGCGCGAACTCTTTGAAGTCAAGACCCTGCCGGAAGTAATTGCGTTGCTTGAAGAAACGTGTTACAAGAACTCGTTTGTTACCGCGTCTACCAAGTATTCCGGAATGGAGTTAGTCAAACGCGCTTTGGACGCCGAGGTTGCCGCTACACTGGGCAAGATTGCGTCAATGGCGCCTAAAAAAGCAGCTAAGGCAGTTAACGTGGTGATTAGAGAGTGGGAGGCCCACAATGCAAGCAAGGTAGTGACTGCGCTTGCTCTTGGAAAACCGGTTGGCGCAGAAGACCTGGTGGTAATAGGAAAGACGCCTGATTTCATGGAGAAAATGATTAAAGCCACTACAATGGAACAGGCGGTTAACGCGCTTGCTCTTGAACCGTCTTACACGCCGTTCATACGCAAGGCGCAAACACAGTATTCTAAGGAAAAGGATTACCGCGTTTTTATTGAAGCGATTTACCTCGCGTGGTTGACTGCGGTTGCCGAAGAAGCCGAGAAAGAGAAGGACTTAAAGACACGCGCTTTGCTTGCAGACTACGTTACGCGCATAAATTTGATAACCGTATTACGGCTTAAAGCAAGCGGGGTTCCGAACAAGGTTATCCCCAAGTTTCTCGCCCCTTCCGAGAACAGCTTAGTAAAGGAACTGCTTGAAGAAGAGGATTTCGATAAGACTGTTGACTTGATTTCATCGAAGTACAAACTCGGCGAAACCGCGGTGAAGGCATTGAAGGAACACCGCTTGGCCGCGCCGGCTGAAATAGAGTTGCAAAAGAGGCACCACGCGATGCTGCGCAAGACGTTAAGCCGTTCAGTGCTTTCGTCGGCGCCGTTGCTGGCAATGATGATGCTCAAACACGAGGAAACGCACACGTTGCGCAAAATTGCGTACGCAACCGCGTTCCAAACCAAGGAAGAACTCAGGGAAACCCTGATTTGACCTCTTTTCGCTGGGGGCAGAAACCCGTAAAGAAAAGCACTACGGAGAAAGAAGACTGAAATGGAAAAAATAATAGTGATTGGCGACAAGCAGACTGCCTTGGGGTTCGGCGTAGCCGGAGTAAAAGACTCTTTCGAGGCAAAAAATAACGATGCTGAGGAACTGACGGCACAAGTGTTGGCCCGCGAGGACGCGGGAATACTGGTAGTGACTACCGAGGTAATGGATTCGTTGTCGCTAAAGACGCGCAAGACGCTGCAGGAATCCAGCAAGCCAGTAGTAATAGTGATTCCCAGCACGCGCGAGTCAGTGGGCAAGGGCGACGACATTGCGGCAATGGTCAAAAAAGCCATTGGAATAGAATTAAAATAATTTTTTCAAGAGGGAGTTGGTAAAAAAATGGGAGTTATTTCAAGAGTTTCAGGCCCGTTGATAGAAGCAACGGGAATGCGCGGCAACCAAATCAACGAAATTGTTAAAGTCGGCGACTTGACGCTGATGGGCGAAATCATTGCACTCGAACGGGACAAGGCAAGCATCCAAGTTTACGAAGATACTTCAGGCCTCAAGCCAGGCGAGCCCGTAGAAGGCACGGGAATGCCGTTGTGCGTTGAACTTGGACCTGGCCTCTTGGGGTCCGTGTTTGACGGAATACAACGCCCGTTGGAAACCATTCGCAGCCAACAAGGAGATTTTATTGCCCGCGGAGTTTACGTAAACGCCTTGGACCGCAACAAGAAGTGGGACTTTAAGGCAACTGCAAAAGAAGGCGACTCCGTGGTTCCAGGCGACGTTCTGGGGGAAGTGAAAGAGTACAGCATCCGCCACCGCATACTTGTTCCCATTGGAGTAAGCGGCAAAATAACCAGCCTCAAATCCGGAAAGTTCACTATTGAAGAAACGGTTGCAGAAATAGCCGGAAAGAAGATAATTATGCTCCAGTGTGCTGCCGTGCGCAACCCGCGCGCGTACAAAGAAAAGAAGCACTTGGAACCGCCCTTGATTACGGGCAAGAGAATAGTCGACTCGTTCTTTCCACTTGCAAAAGGAGGCACTGCTTCGATTCCCGGGCCTTTTGGTTCCGGAAAGACGGTTAACCAAACCGATTTGGCAAAGTACGCCGACGCCGAAATAGTTGTTTACGTCGGGTGCGGCGAACGTGGAAATGAAATGACTGAAGTGCTCATGCAGTTTCCGCAGTTGACCGACCCGCGCACCAAGCGGCCTTTAATGGAACGCACGGTACTAGTTGCAAACACTAGCAACATGCCTGTTGCAGCCCGCGAAGCGTCGATTTACACCGGAATTACTCTCGCAGAATACTACCGCGACATGGGTTACGACGTCGCTTTAATGGCCGACTCGACTTCCCGTTGGGCCGAAGCAATGCGTGAAATCTCAGGAAGAATGGAGGAAATGCCCGGCGAAGAAGGCTACCCCGCATACTTGGGCAAAAAGCTCGCCGAGTTTTACGAACGCGCGGGTCGCATAACCTGCCTGGGCTCGGACGAACGCACGGGAAGCATTTCAGTAGTAGGCGCGGTTTCACCTGCAGGCGGAGACCTTTCCGAACCCGTTTCACAAGCGACTCTGCGCGTTACGAAAGTGTTCTGGGCATTGGACGCCAACCTTTCACGCCGCAGGCATTATCCGGCAATAAACTGGCTCAAGTCATACTCGCTTTATCACAGCGAACTGCGCGAGTGGTTCGAGAAAAACGTTGCGCCGGACTTCGGCGAACTCCGCACGCGGGCAATGACGTTGCTACAGAAGGAAGCGGAGTTGCAGAACATAGTGCAACTGGTAGGACCAGACGCCCTTCCCGAAAAGGAAAGACTGGTGCTTGAAGCAACGAAGATGCTGCGCGAAGACTTCCTGCAACAAAACTCGTTCGTTGAAGAAGACGCTTACACCCCCCTGCCCAAGCAGTACCTCATGCTCAAGACTATCCTGCACTACTTCGACAAGGCAAACGCGGCACTTGCTTTGGAAATGCCTTTGGCGAAAATAGTTTCGATAAAAGAAAAAGAGGACGTGGCACGGCTCAAGCTCGTGCCGCCTGAAGAAGTCGAAGAAAAGGCGAAGGAATTGATGAAAGCCATCGACTGCAGCCTGGAAGTCAAAACGCATTCGACTCAATAAGATACCGCTCAGAAGGTGAAGCAACAATGATTAAGGAATTCAAGTCAGTAAAGGAAATATTCGGCCCTTTAATATTCGTAGAAAGAGTCGAGAACGCAGCTTACAACGAAACCGTACAAATAATCCTGCCTAACGGCGAGAAAAAACGCGGCCAAGTGCTTGAAACCAGTAAAGGCATTGCAGCAGTACAGATTTTCGGAAGCTCCGCGGGACTTGACACCAAGGAAACGCGCATCCGCTTCACCGGCGAAACCCTTTCAGTACCAGTAAGCGACGAAATGCTCGGCCGCGTATTCAACGGACTCGGAGAACCCATTGACGGCGGCACTCCAATTACCGCACAACGGAAGCTAGACGTCAACGGAAGCGCAATCAACCCCGTTGCCAGAGCCGAGCTGCACAACTTCATCCAAACCGGCGTTTCCACAATCGACGCACTCAACACGCTAGTCCGCGGACAAAAACTTCCCATCTTCTCCGCATCCGGACTGCCTCACAATGAATTGGCGGTTCAAATCGCAAGGCAAGCAACTGTCCAAGGACAAAACGAGCAATTCGTAGTAGTCTTCGCGGCAATGGGAATCACGCACTCTGAAGCAAGCTTCTTCATGCAAGACTTTGAAAAAACAGGCGCATTGGAACGCTCGGTGTTATTCCTGAACTTCGCAAACGACCCGTCCGTCGAACGGCTGGTCACCCCCCGCATTGCATTGACCACCGCAGAATACCTGGCTTTCGAACACGACATGCAAGTGCTCGTAATCCTAACCGACATGACCAACTACGCAGACGCACTGCGTGAAGTCGCAGCAGCTAGGCAGGAAGTCCCCGGACGGCGCGGCTACCCCGGCTACATGTACACCGACCTTGCGTCAATCTACGAACGCGCAGGACAAATCAAGGGCAAGAAAGGAAGCGTAACCCAAATTCCTATCCTGACCATGCCTGACGAAGACATTACCCACCCCATTCCCGACTTGACCGGGTACATCACGGAAGGCCAAATCGTGCTGGACCGTGACTTGCACCGCAAGGACACTTACCCCCCAGTAGACGTGCTTCCTTCGCTTTCGCGTTTGATGAACCAGGGAATCGGCGCGAAGAAGACCCGCGAAGACCACGCCGGAGTGTCGCAACAATTATACGCGGCATACGCGGAAGGACGCTCGCTGCGCAACCTCGTGGCAGTAGTAGGCGAGGAGGCGTTGGGCGAAAAGGACAGGAAATTCCTGGCGTTCGCCGAAGCGTTCGAAAAGAAGTTCGTACAACAAGGACGCAACGAAAACCGCTCGATTGAAGATTCGCTGGAACTCGGCTGGCAACTGCTTGCAGACATTCCCGAAACCGAACTCAAACGCGTAAAACCCGAATACATACAAAAGTACGGAGCGAAGTACAGAAAGCAATAAACCAACAAAAAGACAAGCTGGCGTAAACAAATGAAGCACCACAAAAACGAGGTCGAAGTTGCAACCGGCGCGTTCATCATCCGCAACAGAGAAATCCTGTTGGTAAGCGGGCCTAAATTTCACGGCAAGTGGACTGTCCCCGGCGGGCACGTCGAATTCGGGGAAACGAGCAAAGCCTGCGTGGAACGGGAAGTAAAGGAAGAACTTAACGTTGAAGGAAAGGCAACTGAAATGTTTTCATCCCAGGAAGCCACGAAACACAATATATGCGGACGGGAAAGGCACTTCGTGTTCCTCAACTGGAAATGCAAAATCAACGGCGAACCAAAGCCCGACGGCGTGGAATTAACTGAATGCGTTTGGATGCCGCTCGAAGAGGCACTGGACAACACAGACGTGATGGACTCGATAAAAGAAGGAATCAAACGCTTGGCGGGAGAGGAAAAGAAATGAACGAAGGCGTTAAACCGACGAGAATGGAACTGCTCAACTGCAAGCAACAGCTTGCAATGGCCGAGAAAGGCCACGAGATACTCAAGCAGAAACGCGACGCGCTGGTAATGGAATTCATGAAAACAATCAAGAAGGCCAAGAACCTCCGCGGCGAAGTCAACTCCGAAACCGTTGCCGCCCACCGCAAGCTCGCAGTTGCGCGCAGCACGCACGGCGACCTGTTCGTGGAAGCCAGCGCAATGCAGTCCAACGCCATTCCCGGCGTAAACGTACGCCCCAAAAACATCATGGGCGTCTCCATTCCCCTAATCGAAGCAGTAAACGTCAAACGCAACTTGCTCGAACGAGGGTATTCGGTACACGGAAGCACCGCAGCATTCGACGAAGCAACAACCGCGTTCGAAAATACTTTGCAGAAAATAGTTTATCTGGCCGAAACCGAAACTTCAATCAAACGCCTGCTGGCCGAAATCGAACAAACCAACCGCAGAGTCAACGCGCTCGAGTACAACATCCAACCCGCATTAAGGCAGACCATCCGCCACATTTCTGACCACTTGAACCGCTTGGAAAGCGAACGCTTCTTCGCACTCAAACTCACTAAAGCAAGAATCGAAAACGCGGAGAAAGAAGCACAGGAAGCCGGAAGCTAATTGAAACCCGCCCGTCTTTTAAACCCAAAACGCTTACCCTAATCGCCAAGAGGCCCGATTGTAATAAGCATGCGCTTAACTGAAAACCCCTTAATACAAGGACTGTTGAAACGCAGCCGAAAATAAGGGAAAAAGTCGGGCCCAAAGAAGAGCTTCACCTGCTCAAAGTCGCGTCGCAAGGCAAAGAAGCCCGTGAACTTCTGGCAACAAACGACTTAACGCTCGGCGCCAAAAAAAGAAATGCCTTGCGAAGAAAAGCAGAGCAAGGCATTGCCGCACGCAATACTATTGCAGAAATATATGCTTTAACTGCTGCAAAAATTGCGGCCAAACACCCGTCTAAATCTGAAGACGTTTTTTAAGAAGCAATGCGTCAAATAACTCTGGCCGCCGAAAGATTCGACCCTAAAAAAGGAAGTACTTTCGCAGCTTACTCCAGATCAAGCGTGGTCGGAGCACCCGCGGCAGTACTAGACTACGCGTATGCAAACCAAAGATTGAATATTGAAAATCAGGTAATACACCGAGTCTTGGAACAACACCGGCTCGACCAACGTAAATCAATGCATTCATCGGCAGAAGACCTTGCAGCCCGGGCACTGGAAACAGAAAGGAAGCGAAGAAAGATACGCAAGGAACCCAGCGACGAATGGAAAAAACACGCGGAAAACGCCGCTGCACTAGCCGCCCAAGCTAAAACCGAACGCCTGCACGAAAGACTGCAAGAAATAAGCAAAGAATTACGCGCAATACGCGCGGTGAAAACGCCTTCAACGTCAATGGACCGCCCGCCGAACGGAAACCTGCGAACCACGCTGCATAACATCATTCCCTCTTTGCCTAAACGCGATGAAACATTTGAACGCGCGGCCCGCACAATAAGAGAAATGCTCGCCCAAGGCAAACTCGACCGTGGACAAGCCACTGCAGTAATAATGGCCTTGCAGGGCCACGGCGGCGAGGAAATCGGCGCCCGCTTGGAATGCAGCAGGGAGAACGTAAGACAGATACTTGAAAAAATTGCTGAATCCCGCGCAATAGAACTGCACTCCGCAGGAAAACCATATCCTTCGATTGCCCGAACCGAAAGACCGCCCCGGCTCCCGAAATTATCAGCAGAAGCAGAATTGCTTTACAACGCAGGAATGCCCGCACACAGAGCAAAACGCATTGCAAGCCACGGTTCAATCGACGTGCCAACTAGACTCGCTGAGTTAAGAAAGCACGGAATCGACTTGCGACTACTGCCCGACACAATGAAAAACGGCTTATTTACAAAAAAGGTAACTCCCGCCTATCTAGAACAGGCAAAGCTGTTCCAAGACCTCAATTCAAAGAGAAAAGACGCGGCTTAAACCCGGATTAAAACAAGAAAACGCCCTGGGCAGGATTTTCGCGCAAGCGAAAAAAACTGCAAAACGCAGTTTTGCTTGACTCGAACCTGCGACCCTCTGATTAACAGTCAGATGCTCTGCCGGCTGAGCTACCAGGGCATTAAAACGTATTTTTTAGGGCGAGAAGTTTTTTAAGCCAACGGCCTTGCATTAAACCAAGCCCGAAAGCAAGGAGAAGACGAAAAATGCGGCAAGAAACACGAAAACCAACCAACTGGAGAACGACCATTCGCCAAGCACTCGGAACCCGCGCTCAAGAATACGAACGCGGTTCAAACGAACTGTTCAAACGCCTTGCACAAAAGCACGGCGGCAAAGCCGAGTCAACGCGCGCCAATGCACTTGAAACCCTGCACGAACACGCTTCGCTATTCGATTGCCTGCTCCCAAAAGAAAGCATTGACGCTGCAATCCATGCTGCAACAAGACCGCACCTCCCAGCTGCCCGCCGTCCGACTGCAGTACTGCTGCTTGCCCGCGCCCACCATGCATTTGCTCAACTAAAACCGGACGACGCAACAAGGTTATGGAACGAATTGGCGCAAAGCACGCGCAAATCAACTCTTGAAGAAATACTTGAAAAAACGCTGGACGCAAGGTATAAAGTAATGCACGAAGAACTGAAGAAACTCCACCTTACCTTCCAAGAGCGCACTCGACTAATAAGGCAACACGCGCCGTTTTCGGAAGCCCCCGAACTCCCCTTCCTCTTACAGCGCCGCATCATAGCGCTCAGGAAAAAACTCACTTGAAGAAACGGCTTACATCCTTTGAACGTCTTCCTATTAAAGCAGTAACGCCCCCGCCTTCGTGGAAACGCAGCTTCAGCCCGTCCAAGGACCGCACTCCTTTCTTAATAGCATCATATTCAAAGCCAAGCACTTTGGCAAAAGCAAGTATTGTCGGCTCGTGCGTAGCCACTTCAACCACTGCCCTGCCTTCACTCCGTCGGTGTTCGTCTGCCAACTCCCTTATTTTAGAAAGAACACGACCTCCTATTACCTCCGGCGTTTCTTTAGCACCCACGCCGTACCTAATCCACTTGAATAACGCAGCCTTTTCTTTTCCTTCAGGAACCGGCTTTGTCTTCTTGCGACCTACTAGCGCCGAAGAAGAAACAACCTCCACTCCCTTGCCCCCCATTCCTTCGGCAATCAACTCGGCAGTTCTTCCTGCACGGGAGACTTCACTGGCGTGAAAAAACACTTGCGCGCCTCCTTCCTCCGAAAGTTGCCTTCCGCGCCTTGCGCCAAGCTCGCGCGATTTGTGCTCGCCACTCAAAGACAAGCCCGCACCATCCCGTTCGGCGTGACGCCGCAACACTACCTCAACTAAAGCCATACTCTTCAAATCCATTCATTGTACCTGAAGTAACCAAACAGCAACGCCGCCGAAACCACCATCAGAACAAGAGCCTCGTAAAACCCGAGTTCGGCGTTAAGTTCGGGAACGTGCGCGAAATTCATTCCGTAAATCCCGGCAATGAGCCCGGGCACCATTATTATTGCAGTAATTGCAGTCAGCTTCTTGACTACAATGTTCAGGTTATTGGAAACCATGGACAAATAACCCTCCATAGTAGACGACAACAACTCGCGGTAAGTCTCCAGCATTTCCGTAACCCTCATAACGTGGTCGTAAACGTCGCGAAAGTAAGGAAGGCTCTCGTCGTGAACGTACGGAGCCCCGCGAGTCAACAACGAGTGCAGCGTCTCGCGGTGCGGCCACAACACTTTCTTAATCTGCAGCAAATCCTTCTTGATGCAAAACAAGTCATTGACTATAGTACGGTTCTGCACCGCAGTATACCCGCTGCTTGCGAAAATCTCGTCTTGCACTTTGGAAATGCGTTGCTCGAACTTTTCAAGCAACGGAAACAAGTCGTCGACAATCTCGTCCAAAATCGCGTGAATAATAAAATCAGAACCCTTGCCTAAAACGCCGGGCTTTGCCTTCAAAAGTTCCTTAACGTCCCCAAGTGCCTTAATTGGCTTCTTGTGAACCGTAATCGCATAGTCTTCGCCCAAAAAAATGTTTAGTTGGACAGTTGCCAGCGCTCGGTCAACCCAAAAGAGTGAATAACCAGATAAGAATACCCCTCGTATTCTTCTAGCTTGGCGCGCTGGCGTTCGTTCAAAGCGTCTTCCACGCTCAAAGGATGCAACCCGAACGCCTTGGCAACTTCTTCAACCTCTTCTTTAGAAGGGTTCTCACAATCAACCCACACTTCCTTGGTTCCTGCAAGCGCAGCCGCCTGCTTCAGCTCCTTTAACTCTTCAAGCTTGCCGTCCTTCCCGCAGGCAACAATATAGAAAACCATTTCACGAAAAACAACGAAACGCGGCAATAAAACGGTTTTGCCCGCTCCCCCTCCGCCGACTATCCCAGGCTACCTCCCGCAATGAACGACTATGCGACGCCATCGCACGGAAACAGGCTAAACTATGCGATGGCATCGCAAAGGTTTACAAGGCCCCGCACGCTTCACGGCAATCAAGCAGCTTAAAGCCACATAAACGCGTCTTTCAAGCGGGTTTTAGGCGGCCGGCTTACGCACGCAGGCGCGGAAACAAGCGAGTAACGTCTTTTTGTTGATTCCTGAAGCTCGCAATCGCGTGGTAACCGCCCTTGCTGTCGCGCACTATTCTTACCGTCAGGGCCTCGCCGGTTTTTTCGCGCGAGCGGCCTGACAAGTAATTGAACAAATAGGCCGCAAGCGGAGGTTCGGGAGCCAAGTCTAGAGCCAGCCACGCGGCTCCGCAGCCCTGGCAGTCCATCCTTATTTCAGCTGTTTCCTCAAGCCAGTCGGCGAGTTCGGCGTCCGAAAACGAGGGAGTATTCTTGCGGAAGCGAGTCGAAAAAAGCAAACACTCCCGATGCCGTGTTCACGACGTTACGGTTGACTTCCTCGGCCCAATCCGGTTCTTCGAGAGTTTTCCTGAAGACAGAGTTGGAGGCGCGCAAAAGGGACTTGGTTTCAAGCAGCCAGTCTGCCTGGCCGTTCCTGCGCAATAATATGCTCTTGCCGAACGAACGGACGCCTGCAAAATACTTGGCCGAGAAGCGCTTCAGTCCCGATTCAATGAGGAACGGCCTAGCGCGTGCAAGCGGCTTTTCCGGAAACTCTTCCACAATGGTCCAGGAATTTTTCAGCTAATCCCAATGACCGTGCTTGGTATTCGAGTTCCTTAGTGGCAGCTGCAACTGCAGAAGCGCCGGGCGGCGTTGTCCCAATGTACTTGCGGAGTTTCTTCCAGCCGCCGCCAGGCAGGCGGTGGCTCGCGCTCACGAAGTAATACGCCCTGTCCTCGCGGGGTATCCGCTCCACGAACGCCATAAGATTATGTGTCCACGTCTGAATATATTTCTAAGCGTGTCCACGTTTTATGACAGTAATTCTTTCAGATGGTTACGCTGTTTTTTGTCGCTTGTCGTATTAGGGATATGTTTTGGCGGTAGTCTTATTGTTCTTCGACGGCGTCAGCATTTTCTTTACGGTTTCTTCTCCGCAAAAAGAGCCTATTCGAATGCGTTCTTGCCGCGCCTATTTCTTGCACCGTTTTTCGGCTAAGGCGAAGATTTTCTACAGTGCGTTTTGAGGTGTGCGTCAACTGTAGTTCCCCTTACGGCAGGAAGTCTTGGGCGCTTATTTTTTCGGGGAGGTAGGTGTTGGAAATGTACTGTAAGTTTTTGCTTGAGAGGGCTTGGATTTCGGCTTTGAGTTTCTTGTCGAGGAACTTGTCTATTTCGCGCTGCCATTCTTTGGCTTTGAACCAGTCGTATTCCTTCATTTCCTGCGCGCGTTTGATGTCGAGGTCTTTTGCCTTGATGGTGACGTCGTTTAGCTTGTAGTGTTCGATGTCGGAAGTGCTTACTCCTAGGAACTTGAGTTTCGGACAACCAAGCCGGTCGCTTTCGTGCGCTAGTGCCATTGAGCCATATTTCATTGTGGAGTAAATATACCACCCGTAGGGGTCGGCGTCCGTGAGGCAATACGCGGGAAGGTTGAGTTCTTCAGTGAGGCGTTGCATTAGCCTGCGGGCGCCGCGCGCGGCTTGTCCTGCAGTAGTCATTAGGAGGCACTTGTTTTTCTTCCAGTACCCGTCTTCGTTCAAACGGTCGAAGATTGCGTTTTTTTCGGCGACCAGAACGTATTCGACGCCTACGTCTTTGAACTCGATTTGTTCTACTATGGATGGAACGGCCCAGCCGCCTGAACCCATTCGGCTTAAGTCTATTGAGTCGACTTTGTCGCGGACGCGGTCGAGGACGGTCATGTCGCCGGCCATCCTGCCTTTGGGTTCCGCTCGCAGGTGGAGGCGTTCGCGGAAGGTTTCCAGCGACACTTCCAAGTCCACTATGGCGGTGTCGGATTCTTTTTGTTCTTCAATGGTGTTTTCACGGCTGTTTTTGATAGTGTGTTTCTTAGCATAGTATAGGTCTCGGAGCGTTGCGGTGAGGTTATTGGCGAGCAGGTCTTTTTTGACGTAGGAGGCGACGAGCATTGTCTGCATGAAGCGCCGAGAGTGGGCGACGTTGAACATGTAGCGGCGCGCGACCTTGTCGCCGAGGACTATTTTTTTGCCTTTTTCGTCGTAGAAGACGTTGGACGAGCCGCGTACGGGGATTTTCAACGAGGGGTTGTCCTTGGCGTCTATTTGGGCGACTAGCTTTTCGCCCATTTGCCTGATGCGTTCGGAGATTATTTCGCGGTTGGAAGCGTTTTTTTCCTCAATTGTTTTTTTTGCAGCCAAGTATGATCACCTGTTTATTCTTCGCGGGATTCTCCTTCTTCGCGGAATCCTTTTTCCTCGCTTTCCTCCAGTTCTTCCAGGAATTTTTCGCCGTTTTCCTCTTCCTTGGCTTCTATTAACGCCGTTTTTTCCTTGGCGAGGAGAGTGAGTTTTTCGACAAGCAATGCCTTGGGTTTTCCGGTTATGTCGTGGAGGGCTTCTGCGATTTCTTCGACGTAGCGTATGAAGATGCTTCTGCGTTCTTCTTGGTCTGCCGCTTTTTGCATGGAGTGTAAATAGAGCGAAATTTCGCGGCCGCATTCCATTAATGCAAACCGGATTTCTTCAACTATTTCTTCTTCCGCGCTTATCGCCAGCTTTCCGGCTCCGGTGTACGGAACGTAAACGGAAGTGAAGTTTACGAATATTGACACCGGCTGGTTTTCCAAATCTTTCAAGTCGTAGCGGTTCCAGTCAATGGTTTTCACGGCTTCGGAGATTGCGCAGTTTCCAGAGTCGAACAAGAGT
Organism: Candidatus Micrarchaeota archaeon CG1_02_51_15; assembly: GCA_001871495.1. Lineage (GTDB taxonomy): Archaea > Micrarchaeota > Micrarchaeia > Norongarragalinales > UBA8480 > UBA8480. The sequence continues at coordinate 6,442 of MNVG01000009.1, read as the reverse complement.
GGCGTGCGGTTGGCGTAACGCAGGATTTCGAGTTTTCCTGCAGGCCGTCCTTCGCGTTCTTCGCCAGAGTAGCCTGCTCCAGCCTTGCCTGCGTAGGCAACCGCTGCTTCTACTAGGAATGGAATGCCTCCGCGGAAGACTTTGGGTTTTCTTCCTACTACCTTCATTTTTTCGGGCTGCAGGAGGTTTTTCAACGCTTTTTCAATGCCGACTTCGCCTATTGGTTGAAGAATGTTGGTGTCGGGCGCGATCCACTTTATTTTCTGGAGTTCGCGGACTATTTTTTCGGCTTCAGGCCAGGTTAAAACGCGGGGCGCGCGTTCGAAGTTTATTTGCGGTAGCATTGCGGCAAGTTCCTTGACTTTGTCGGCGCTGAAGCGGCAGAAGTCGCTGGTGAGGAATGAAGAGATTTTTCGGGCTTGCGTTGCTTGCGCCATTTCCATTAAGTCGTTGGTGGTTATTCCCAACGGGTGGGGTAGGCAGACTTCGGGCCGTTTCGGGATTTCCTTGGATACGCGGGGGAATACGATTATGTTCTTGTCGGGTTCGATTAACGTGATTTGCGAGTGCGGATTAGCTAACGCAGTGCGCCTGATGTATTCGTAGACCCCGTATTCGCTGCGGTTGTAAGTTACTTCCGAAAACTCTGCTTCGATTCGGACTCCTTTAAACCGTCCGAAGTACTCGCGTTCGTTGGAGATTACCGGCTTGTTGGACTTGATGTCTATTGAAATGTCGCATTCGTAGACCTTGCCGTCTCCAAGGCCTGTTTTAACGCGACTGGGCTTGCCGGTGGTAATTTGGGAGAAGAGGACGGAATACGATATTCCTATTCCTTGCTGGCCGCGTTTTTGCTTGCGTTGGTGGAACTTTGTTCCGGCCAAAAGCATTCCGAAGGCCTGGCCTATGTTCTTTTTGGGAACGCCCGTGCCGTTGTCTTCACTGATTACCTTCAAGTGGCCTTGCGCAAAACGGGCGGTTACCTTGGCGCCTGCAATAGGCGCGTTTTTGAAAATAATTATTTTAGCTGATTCCTTGCCGCGTTTTTCGCTTTTAAAGTCGAATTCCTTCTTTTGAGCCTGTTTTATTCCGTCAATGAAGAAGTCGAGGACGTCGGCGTCGTAGATTTCCATTGGGACGTCGAACTGCTTGGTTGTCGCGTCGCCTACTCCGATGACTTCCTCGCGCGGCATTGCCGCAACAGACTGGATTTCAACAGTAATGTCTGGAAGGATTCCTGCTTCTTCACAGGCGTCCAGCGAGTTGGTCACGGCCTCGTGGACAATGGTAGTAAGGGAACGGACTTTCGACGAGTACCCAAGCATTTGGCGGTTGCGTTTAAAGAATTCTGCAACCGAGTATTCCTTGAACTCTTTACCGAGCTTTTCTTCAGGCGCAGGTTCAGGGGTTTTTGGTACGGCAACAATAGTCTTGGCTGCCGGCACCGGCGTTGAAGCAACTTGTTTTTCCACCATATTGCAAATCAATCCTCTTACGTAAACTAAAATAGCCTCTTAAGACGGGCACTCAAGCGCGTTCGCGTTCTCTTTTTTCCAAGTAGTAGAACACGCTGGCGTGAGGCGCTCCTTCAAGCAGGCGCATTACCGCTTCTTTAGCGTCTTTAAGTTCCTCGAATTTTCCTATTACGGCAACGGTTTCATCGCCGACTGCAATGAATGCTCCTGAAAGTTCTTCGATTTTCTGCTTGGCAGTGCCTTCTGTTCCTATTATGCGGGCTTTCGCGCGTTCAACTTGAGCCTCCTTCCCCCTAAAAGCCTGCATCAAATCCAGTTTCTCCAAGTAAAAATCGTCTTTAAGCATGTTCAAAGCGATTTTCAAGGGAAAACCCGCTTCCAGTGCGGAAAGCACTTGCTCTGCCTCCCACTCCATGCCAGGGTTTTCTTCGTCTTCAACCTGCGCACCTTCATCAAAAACCTTTATCTTAGCGCCTGTTGCGCGCTCAAGCTCTTTCAACTGCTTTTTACCCTGCTTGGAAAGCAAGTTAAGTGTCTTTTTAGGAAGTGCAACTAAACGCATTTTTTTCAGCTCTATTTAACACCTGAACCGGTGAGTATCTACAAAACACTATTTAGTCCCGTTCCTTTAAATAAGTTATCCGCAAGCCAAACCCGGGCTAATTTCCCCTTGCTTGCACAAACCGCCGTTAGTTGAACAAGTTGGCAAAAAAGCCGATTATTCCACTTATAAAGCCAGTTACTCCGTCCAGCAGTCCTTGGGTCGATTGCTTGTCAGGTGTGTTACAAACGAAGCTCTCGCAGTAGTAAGAAAGGCACTCGTGATTCTGCCTGCAAGACTCTCCCAACTGTTTTTGAGGAACCCACAAGCCATCGGGAGAACAATAGTCTATCGAACCGTTAACCATTTCGACAAAACCGTATTCCTTGCAATCCACGCCCAGTGCACAGCCGTAAAGCGCGTGGTGGACGCAAAATTCGTTGATGCAATTGTCTTTAGTGCAAGCCCACTCGTCAACGCACTCGAAGTCGTAAACGCATTCGGGTGGCCGCAAGGGAATCGCAGTAGGCACTGGCGTAGTAATATTTGCAGTCGGGCTCGGAAACGGATTTGGCGTAGGCTCTACGTATGCAGTACACGTGCCGGAGCACGTGTTGCTTTTGCAGTGGTAGCTAGCAGAACAGCTTTCCCCGCCTTCGCGCTGCCTCTGGAAGAAGTTGTCTTCACAGTACCAGTAAGAATAAGCATCGGCGTAACGAAATCCCGTGCCCTTGCACAAATCCTGGAAGTCGCAACCGGTCTGCCTAGAGTATACGCAAGTAGTAGTTATGTTTCCAGTATAGTTGCCGATAGTGCAATTTTCGCAAGTGGCGTTGGCAATGCCCGTACACGAGTAGTTGGTGCACGAGTCAATGCTTACGTTGCAGTCGGAAGCATTGACGCAATACCGCGGAGCGCTGGCATTCCAGTAGTTTGACAAGTTGAACGTAACGTTTGTAGAAGCAGGCGGCCACGGAGGACAGTAAACAGTAAGGTTAATCGAAGCAACGGGGGCAGTCCAAGAAAAGTTGCGCGTTAAGTTCCAATTGCAAATGCGTTGCGGAGCATAAAGACAGTCGCGCGAGAGGTTGAACTCTTTTCCGAAGCCCGTAACCGTCGAGTAGTCGAAGCCGAATCCCCTTAAATCGCCGTTTGGCTCCCACATCACGCTCGAAATTCCTATTGTGCGCGTGGAATTGACTCCGTAAGCCGTTTCGACGACATAACCCCCCATTCCGGTCACTTCCCTTAACTCGGACAGAAAAGAGATTGAAAGATTGGTAAAATTGTCTTGCGAGCCGTTGTAGACTGCAAGCAACACGATCATCAGGCCGGTTGGAATGTCGCGGTAGTACTGGCCTTCCTCCAGTTCGATGGTCATGTTCTCGTAAGCACCGCCAAGGACCGTGAACTCGACTTTGCGCTTGGGCTGAAACTCGGTGGTATTACGGTATACTTTGCTGACGTTAAGCGTAGTGCCGTTGACGGTAAAATTACAGCCGTAAGTGAAATTCTCGGCATAGTACGCCTCCTTGCCGTAAACCACTTTCTGAAGGGCGTGGTTAAAGTCAAGCAAGAGGTAGTTGTTTCCCCGCAAGTAAAAATAAGTCTTGTTGCCCTTGTCTTTCAACACGCTGGCAGGAAGGCCGGGAACGAACTCGTTGGCGTAAAAGTCTTTGGACCTGACTGCCGCGTCGTCGAAGTAAAGCCGCTCTTCAAGACTGCTCAGATTGCCCAGCCAAGTGTGCACGGAATGATTCGCAAACACTGTGCTATTCGCGCGGGAAATGAAAGTAACCCCGCTTCCCAGAGTGGAAAAATTATAGGTTACGTCGTCAGCAGCAACAAGACGGGAAAACAGCAGCAGCACGACGAAAACAACTGCAAAAAACTTTTTCATAAACACGCCAATCCTTGAACGCCGCGAGCTTATAAAACGTTTTTATGAATGAAGAACGCTTTTTTATACACTTGGTTTACCTTGAATACGACAACCTCAAAACCAAGAACTACCTGCCTAGCAAAGAAGGCATTAATAGCAGCGGCGGTGGCAGTAGCAATGGGCCCAGGTTGCCGCGACCGTCCAAACGCCCAAAGGCAAGAAAACAGTCTCGAAAAAGCATTACGCAACTCAAGAGAAAACAACTCGCGCTTTGAAGAAGAAATGCGGCAACAACAGGAACGACACGCTAAGCAAATGAAGGAAATACGCGACAACGCTGCAAAAGCAATTCAAAAGAATCAATCGGAACCTGAATCAAAAATACGGAAAATAATAGAAGAACAGGAGGCAGAAAGTCGCGCAAACCAAAAAGCGTTGCTGGAAAGCGAAAATGCGGTTAAACAGCTGGATAATACGATTAAGAGAAGCGACGAAAGCAAGCGACGCTTGCAAGCAGAAGAACGCACAATAAACCGATTGCTAAAGCAACAACAACGCCGGCCCGGCGCTGGAAGGGAACGATAATTATTTTCGGGCACGTCGTTTCTGCAACCGTTCAAGAACGTCTTTGACAGACGCGCCGACGCCCAGTTTGTTGAAGAACTTGACCAAGTTCTGCACGTCTTTTTCCAAGAACCATTGCGCCTGCGGGTGTTCTAACAAAACGGATTGGCCCCAGTCGATGAAAAACGGTTCGTTGCCGCACATTATTATGTTAAAGCTGCTCAAATCAGCGTGCACCAAACCAGCGCAATACGCCTTTTCCAGGCTCTGCAAAACCTTTTTCCACAACGCACTCGCGTCTTCCACTTCGCTTTTTTCCAACAACGTGCACGGAATGCCTTCTTCTCCCAGAAACTGCATTACCACCACGTTTTCCCGCTGGATTAAAGGTTCGGGAACACTGACTCCCGCCTCAAAGCATTTTTTGAGGTTCGCATACTCCTTACGCGCCCAAAGCTGTACCATCGCCCGGTGAGTCGACGGAATCCTGAACCTCGGGTCGCCTTCCACGTAATTCTGCATGCTCTTGAAAAAAGACGACGTCTCGTACTTGAAAATCTTGACTGCACGAAACTCCGCCTGGCCGGTTGCCGCATCCCTTACCGTAGCACGGAAGACCATGGCTTCCTTGCCTTGCGCAATAGGATAATCCAAACTGGAAATTACTTTCTTGTTAATCAAGCCAAGCAAAACGTCTATCGTCTTGTCGTCAAACACTTTGCCGGATATCTTTCCGAAAGCGGCTTTGAACTGCTTTTCCTCTCGAGGAGGACGCTTGCGTTTCGAAACAATCGCCAACCCGTCAAAACCCCTTTGCCTTTTTTTCAACTAATTCGCGCTTGCTCTGGCTTGAAAACTAGAATTGCGTGTTTATTACGCCCCTGCGCCTCAACGCCTCGGCCTGCACGGACGTGTACCTATAGGCAATGTCGGCCTTTTCGTCGCCTTCAACGCTCCAAGGGACTATAAGCACGTAATCGCCTTCCTTTACCCAAATGCGGTTGCGAATCCTTCCGGGAATACGACACATCCTGTCTTTGCCGTCTGCACAATGCACCATCATCCTCGAACCGCCGTGCAACGCCAGCACTATCCCCAGTATTTCGCCGGTACGCGGAGTACGCAAACGCACTTCCTCGCCGGGCGTAGTATTCTTCTTCTTGTAAAAACCCATTAAACCAACACTCTATTTCTTTACAGGCTGGCGCGCCCCGCAAGCCTCGCAAACCAACACCTTAACTCCCCTATCGCCTGAAGACTCCAAACGAGTATCCGGCTTTCCGCACTCCTTGCATATTACCGAAGCATTGCAGTACTCTTGAATCTTTTCATTCAACAAACGCGACTGGACCTTGCTATTCACGCACAGCCGCCCCCCTTCAATAGACACAGGAGCAGCCAATTCGCGCGACAACCACTTCGAAAGCTCGGCAGGCGTGCGGCGCAACGCAGTACACAAAGAATCAAAGTTCTTGATAAACGACTTGTTGCCCTGCAACATCACGTCCGCAAGAGGGCACTCGAACCTCTCGTCAGTCCCCTTCCGTTCGGGAAGGTTGCGGTAAACATTATCCAACAAACGCTCGTAATCAGCCATAAAACAACACTACATTCAGGACGCCAGCATAATAATAGGTTTTGCCCGCCGTATTCACTCCCTTTTTCTTGCAAGCTCGATTGCCTTGAGCGCGAGGCTTACCACGTCGGCAGGCATTTGAGCGGGTTTTTCACGTAGTTCTTTTTCAGTAAACCATTTGAAATCGTTTATTTCGTCAAGCTTAAGCTTCATTCCCGTCGTTTGCTCGGACCTACACAAGTAGGAAAAACAACAATGTCCATGGTCGCCTACGGTGTAGACGTTTACGCTAAACG
>MNVG01000009.1:0-67 GCA_001871495.1 Candidatus Micrarchaeota archaeon CG1_02_51_15 | reverse complement strand
CCACTCCACTGCACGAGCTCGACATCCAACCCAAGTTCTTCACGAAGTTCGCGCTTGACCGCATCGT
>MNVG01000040.1 GCA_001871495.1 Candidatus Micrarchaeota archaeon CG1_02_51_15 | reverse complement strand
AGGGCTATACTAATCACAACGACTGGCCCCACAAAGAAGCCGGTAAAAAATATCCGAGAAAGGAAATAAGTTTCAGACAAACAATTCACGGAAAAACTCCAAGCGATCGAGGCTTTAAAGTTGTAATCGAACATAACGCCCGCAAGATATTGATTTCATTTAACTCCGAACAAGTAAGCCAAAGACATGCGAGCTGGCTTAAAAAAGTTAAAACCCACGTCGGGTTAGGTGAATTAAACCCGCAACCGTATTGGGGTTTTGATGATTTAGCGCATAAAGCAGGAACAAAACTAATCAATTGTTTCTATGTTCAAGCCGAAGTAAAAGAAATTAATGGGGACAAGTATTATTATTACATTAAAGTATTAATGCTACAGCGATTCAGCTTTGAAAAGTTCTTGAACGCATTGGAAGCAGGGGTAGTCCTAATAGACTTTGACGCCCGCACCGGGCATAACCACGGCACAAAATTTCGAATGCGTCAAGACAGTTTGCCTATGCTCTACGAGGAAGTAACGGTAATTTTATAACTTCGACAAAATATCAAGAGGCGAATGACAGTTCAATTAAGTTCGTCTCTTATATAGCCGTTAAAACAATACACTGCCAGCTGTCGATGCTCGTTCGATTCCCCTTTTTCGCAGAGTGCATCGAGTCAGGGTTACTTGAATTCCAGCGTTTTCTTTAAAGCAGGCATCTTGGCCTTCACCTTGGAGTCCAGCAGCGCAACCGCTTCTTCCTTGTGCAGCATCAGCTTGCGCGGAGTCTTCCGCAACCCACTCGCAAGTAGGGCGTTGACGTACCACGGCAGCACCGCAGTCACGTCGCAGTGCACGTACTGCGAAAACTTTTCCACGCACTCGGCGCTCGTCTTACCCCAAGTGTGGCCTTCTCCGGCAGTGCACGAGGACAGCGCGCCGTTGTCTACGTTGGCGTCGCAGATTTGCACGTCGTAATCGTAGCCGTCCACGTCCACGAAAAGGATTTGTGAAAGCATCGGTTCGGGCTGCAGCGAATAATTCTTGGGAACCCCGCCGCCGGCGACTATTACCGACAGCTTCTTGGAACAGTGGTGCTTCGCGTAATAATGCAACGCGGAAAACTCGTACACGTCCCGCGCCAAGTCCAACGAAAACTTGAATTCCGCGCCTCCGAGGCGCGCCATGCGGGCCAGCTTCACGGCATTGAGGAAAATCGAGCCGTCCTGAGGCGCGCCGCAGAACACGGGCACTTCATTCAACGCGCATTGCACTAACAGGCTGTTGCTTTCTTCGGGTTTCTTGCCTTTTTTACGCAGGAGCTCCGCCAAATCCATCCCCAACTGGTAATGGAATTCGGGAGTAGTCATCGACGTTTGGTACGGTTCCTGCGACAACAGCCACGAAAACAGGCGGTCGGTGTCCAAAAGCACGCTCTCGTCGAAACCGATGTCGTAAATGCGGATTGTTTCCTTCTTACGGTAGTCCAAGTCGCCGTGCGCCGGATTGACCGCGAACAACTCCTTACCAATGAGGCGGTGCACGTCGTGGTACAAATTAGCGCCGGTAGTCGCCAGCACGTCTATGAACCCACTGCGCACCAGTGGGACCACGCACGACGCGCCCAAATCCGCCGGCGTCATTGCCCCTGACATCGTGAACACCACCGCCGAATCCTCTTTCGCCATCTTTTTGATTACACGGTAGCCGTCGCGCACCTGCCTTCCCACGAATGCGGGAAACGCGTTTCCAAGCATTTCCTCCACAGTCTCCCTTCCGGAAATCGGCCGAGTTGCAATCTTCTGCCCCAACATAAAAACATCACTTCCCGCTTTTCAACCGATGAAAAGGAGCACGCGGAATAATTTAAATGGTGCGAAAACCAAACACTTCAAAGGTGCACTAAATGAAGTACAGCAAACTCCACTCCAACGGACCCTTGGCATTCCTGGGCTCCGAGTGCGAAAACCCGTCGAAAGCCAAGGCAGCAGTGTTGCCGATCCCCTACGAAGAAACCGCGTCATACGCCAAAGGAACCGCCGAAGGCCCTGCCGCAATAATCGCGGCCTCGCGCGAACTGGAGTACTACGACGACGAAACCGGCACTACGCCGTGGGACGCGGGAATAAACACGCTTCCCGAACTCAAGCCGCCCAAAAACCCCGCGAAAATGGCGCAAACCGTGCAGGCAGCTGTTGACAAAATCCTTTCCGCGCAACAATTCCCGGTAATGCTGGGCGGCGAACACTCCATTACAATCGGAGCCGTTCGCGTGGCAAAAAAACGCTTTCCCAACCTGTCAGTACTGCAGTTCGACGCGCACGCCGACCTGCGTGACGAGTACGACGGCTCCAATTACAGCCACGCCTGCACCCTGCGCCGCGTAATCGAAGACGGCATTACGGTAGCGCAAGTGGGAATACGCTCCACCGACAGGGAATCGCTGGAATGGGCGCAGGGAAAAACGAAAATATTCTGGGCCCGCAACAAGTCCAACTGGAGCGCAGCCGACGTACTTGCCGCGCTCACGCACGACGTGTACGTGACCTTCGACGTGGACGCATTCGACCCTTCAATAATGCCGGCAACAGGAACGCCGGAACCCGGCGGCCTGCTGTGGGACGAAACCCTCGCAATACTCAAGCCCGTGTTCAGCCAGAAGAACGTGGTGGGCTGCGACGTCACCGAACTTCTTCCACTTAAGGAAATGCACGCGCCCACCTTCACTGCCGCAAAACTCGTGCACAAAATGATTGCCTACAAGTTCGAACGGGCGCTGCGGAATAGCAAGTAGCCAAAGGACTGGAAAATACGCTGTTACCTACTAATTGCAGAGTACGCCGTAAGCAGTTCATAACTCAAATTACTCGGTTATACCAGAGCCTACCACCCGTAGCTTGCTTCTATTGCCCGAGTGAATAGTATGCGAAGCACTGTTGCCTCGTCTTCGGATATTCCCAGCGTCACCGCGTACACGCCGCTCTCGCGGGCTTGCGACGACAGTTTGAAAAAGAACCCGTAATCTCCCTTAGAAAGGGAAAGCGCAGAATTCTTGACTTCCGCTGAAAGCGAGTAGCCTCCTTTCCCAGGGTCATGGAACAGCTCCGCGGACTTGCTTTTTGCCTCCAACACCACCAGCAGCTTGCCTAAGTCGGTTGATGCGAGCTTGAAAACCAGCTTGTTCCCCCAGTCGAACGCGTGTTGAGCCGTGCTCCCTGCCGGAACGGGCACTTGCTTGGCCGCTTCGACGAAGACGCTTTTCTTGCTGCAGTTGAAGTCGAACTGCACTGCCGCACCCGAAACCGAACGCGTGGGCTTGTAAATCGAATACTTGCCAGAGTAATCCCTGACCCCAAAATCGCTTGAATTGCTTAACAAAAAAAACCACCCATCAGCAATAACACAGCCAAGCTTTTTTATGCCGCGCCCCGCACTTGCAGCCGCGCCTTGGCAAGGAAAGCTTCTACAACCTCGCGCGAACGCTCGGGCTTGACTTTCATCGACGCGGCAACGTCGTGGCCTCCGCCTGACTCTACAACCAACGGCATTTCACGCTTGAGTTCTTGTATTATCAAATTGGCGTTGAAGCCAAGAGCGGCCATTGCCGCATTCGCCCGCACGAGCACCTTGTCGCCTTCAAAACCGATGCTTGCAAACGCGCCGCCTGATTTTACGGCATACCTGTGCTGGAGCTCGTTCATCAGCCTTCCTTTGGAAGGATAACGCACGCGGTTTCCCAAGACTTTTCCAACTTTAACCAATAACGCCTTTCCGGCGCCCAGCTCGACTGTTTCCACGTGCTGCACCGCATTTTCAACTGCACGCGCAACCTTTACAGAAGCAACCGCGAACGCCGATTCAATTGCCCTGCCGTCCTCAAGCATCCCTTGGTAAAAATCCAGCGTCTTAGGCGCGGCAGAGTCTATTGCGTAATAGTCAACTGCAACCGCCTGTTTCTCGAATTCCCTTCGCGCAAAACGGCTGTTGTCGCTCTTCATTGCAGTCCAAGCCCATTCCGGCCGTACGTTGACTGAAATGCAAGACGCGACGGTAAAAGCCAGCAGCCCCGCGCAATAATCCGAGTTCAACCCGCAAATAAAAGGAGAAACGACGACGGTTGCTTCAGCAGGCGCATTAATGAAAGGATGATGGTCAATGCAAATCACTTCAAAACCGGATTCGATCGCAGCTGCACGGCCTTCACGGCTTTCGTCGCTCGAACCCAAGTCCAACAAAATGAGCACCGGCTTTGCCTCGCCGTAATCCAACGCATCCTGCCTCGCGTTTTCCAGCGTGTAAATCGACGAACCCGTTTGAAATGCCTTAAACTGGAGGTTGACGCGCGGAATCCCGTGTCGGTTCAAGTAATCGCGCACTGCCGCACGCAAGCACAACGCGCCGCAAATCCCGTCGCCGTCGTCATGGTGACGCAACAAAATAGGTCGCAGTTCCCTGCATGCGCCCATAATCTTTTTTGCGCACTCCCTTGCGGAATACGATAGCGAACGCAGTCCCACGTCATCCAACAAAAGCACGGGCTCGCGTCCTTGCATGCGCGAGGCAACGTCGGAATCAATCAAGCATAGTAATTCCGTTTCATCGCATTCGGAAAGCAACACTGCCTGCTCAACCTGTGATTCCAAACCGTTTTCGGAACGCGTGCATTCTCCTTTAAACAAGTAAGCGCGGCCTTCTTCGAGTTCGGAGTAAGAACGCACGCGTACAAACGAATCTTCGGCACGACAGTAAAAAGCGTCGGAAGAAAACAAGTCGCGCTTAAGCACAACCGCCCTGAAAACGCCTTCCGGGTCGTCGCAGCTCATTTGCACCACGCAAAAAACGACATCAGATGCTTACCTTCAAGTCAAGCGCCTTTTTGAGCTCGCGGTAACGATTGCGAATAGTCACTTCAGTTACTCCGGCAACGTCGGCAACCTCCTTTTGAGTCCTGCGCTCGCCCGTAATGACCGACGCGATGTAAACCGTCGCAGCTGCGACTCCCATCGGTCCCCTGCCCGAAATAAGGCCCTTCTTTATAGCCTGGTTAAGGATTTCAACCGCCTTCTGCTGGGTTTCCCCGGAGAGCTTCAGTGCAGTTATGAAGCGCGTTATGTAGAACACGGGGTTAGTCAAGGGAACCTTGATTTCCAGTTCCTGGGTTATCAAGCGGTAGGTGCGGCCTATTTCCTTCTTCGGGATTTCGGCAACGTTGCTTATCTCGTCAAGTGTGCGCGGAATTCCGTACTGCCTGCAAATAGCGTAAACAACTGCGCTCACCACGCTTTCGATCTGCCTTCCGCGGATGAGTCCCTTTTCGACGCACTTGCGGTAAAGCAACGCACTTGCCTCACGAATGCTTTCACTCAACCCCAAGTGAGACGCAACGCGGTTCAACTCAGTCAACGCAATAGCGAGGTTACGCTCTATACTATTGCTTATTGAAGCGCGCTTGTGCCACTTGCGCATGCGGTACATCTGCGCCTGCTGCGAAGGCGCAATGCGGCCGCCGCGCACGTCGCGGTTGTACTGGTCAATCTCGGTTACAAGACCCTTGTTGGGCGACATGTACTTCAACGGAGCGCCGGTGCGCGCGCGGCTGGCGCGCTGCTCGGCATCAAACGCCCTCCACTCAGGACCTTCTTGAATCATATTCTCTTCCAAAACCAGTCCGCAGTCGCCGCACAAAACTTCGCCGCGTCTGCTGTGTTTTCTGAGCTTGGTACTACCGCATTCTGGGCACTTCATTTTTCACTTCACCTTCTTGTCTAACAGCATTTTTCCAACCAGTTTTTCCGCCGCATCCGCCGAGACAGGCGCAATGGGCTTTGCAAGATAAAACGGCGCTTCAATCGAGGCAATCGTATCGAAAACCTCTGCAACCGCCTTACCCTCAAAGAAGAGCGTCTTCCTGCCTAAAACCGGTTCTCCCGACTTGCTTTTCAAAAGCAGGTTGCCATTGGCAGTCAACTTCACTACTGCAAAATCCATGTGCAAAAAACCCTAACCTCCCAAAAAAACGTCGAAAAACCGATAAGTATATAAAACCAACATCAATTGTGAAGAAAATTATATATAAACATTTGTCTGCTAAGCTACAAACATAGCCCTCCAAGAAGTAATGGTAAAAACAAGGCGCGCTCGGAAATGCAGTCCCGCGCATTAAACCGCCACAACATAAGACGCTTGGGCTATTGCCAACCCAGCATTAACAGATAGCGCGCCGCTTATGCTTTCATTAAAACCGCGTTGACGACGCCCGATTGGCTGGGTCTGCTGGTTACGCGAGCCTTGCCAAGCTCGGTTTCGATTATTGCTCCACGCGTAATCACGTTCTCGCGGGCAAAATGAGGGTTGTCGGGAGTAGTTACGACGTTGATTATCTTTACTTTCTTTACGGCCGAACCTGAAGCGATGTTTGCATGCAACACGCCTTTTGCAATAACCTTGCGCTTTCCTCCTTTGAGGCGGCGCAGTTCGCGTTCCTCTTCCTTGGCTACCTTGTCAAACTTTGTTTTTACGAAAAACCCGCCGTAGTGCGCCAAGCGCTTGTCGCTTGAAGCCCTTCTTTTTCCGCCGGCTCCGCCGAGCTTTGTTTTCGCAATCTTGTGATACTGTACCATATAATCCAATCACTCTCTTTGAAAACGTTTTAAACCAATCGTTTGCAAAACGATTTTCGTGAAAACCTATTTTATCCAACTTGCGCATTCTTCCGAAGATGCTCTTAAGCTCTTGAAGAAAACACGGGCGCCGCCATTCGTCATTACGAGGACAGAACTAGGCTTTTTTCCACGGTTCCTGAAATATAGTCTTTTTTCAACTTATAAATCTTTCCAAAACGACGAGCCGACGGCTGCGCGCACTCTTGGCCTTGCGTGGCTGTGCAAGATCGCCTGCACCAAGAACATAGACCGTACACTGGAACTTACTAAACCAAACGGAGGAAAAGCGGCGATTACCTCCGAAGACGAGTTGCCTCCCGAATCGATTGCATTAACGGGAACGGTTTACGAACCGACTGCCACAGAGAGGAAGGCAGCGGAAAAGACGCTGCAGAAACTCTTCGAAATAACCGACGCAGCACTTGAAGAATACGCTTTGGAAGACCTGCTCATCGAAAAGGCGGCAGTTGCGGCAACATTCTAAACTGCATTCCGGCAAAACGACAACGGTTTACTCAACGCGCTCCCGCACGCCTGGCCGCAAGCTTCGAGGATTTAGGTATCTTGTACTTCGTCAGTTTCTTGGGAGAATGCAGACAAATCATTTTTCCGACAAGCTTGGCATAATTTGGGTCGCTGGAAACCAGTTTTTCGAAATGACTGCAGTAGCGTTCTGCATCGCGGTCAACTGCCCCCGTACCAAAACTTTGGACTACGTGGACTTGTTTTTCCACCCGCTCACGCGACGGCTTGCCTGCAGCGAGTATGGCGTGGATAAACGCGCCGTTAGGCCCGAAAAACACCCTTGCGTCGCGAAGGTGAAAATCGGGGCCGAGTTCCCGTTTTTTCGCTACGGCCTGCATGCGGTAAACAAACTGATCCGCCAGCCATTGTTCACTGCGCTGACTTCCGGACACTTCCTTTATTTTTTCCCAAAGGTTTTCATGCTTATGGAAGTCACCATAGTGGGAACTCACCAGTTCGTTAAAATTTCTGTGCTTAGTACAAAACTTCATTTGGCCTGGCGTCTTATCGTTAGCATATAACGCAGCACGATGGAAGGCGCGTTCGCTGCTAATGGGCAGCAAATGCAAGCCTCCTCTTAGCCCTGCATCGTGAAGAAAATTTTGCGATTGCGAGTCGGTTAACGCGTGCTTCTGCGTATCCTTAGCGTACTTGCTCGCCGCTTCGTCATGAATAAGGCGATCCCGATCCCCCTGCTCCTCGCTGCTAACGTAAGGATGAACCACGCTATGGCTAGTATAACCCGACGCTACCTTGGCGCGAACCAGCTTTTCATTACCAAAAAAACAGCCGTGACTACCTCCAAAATTCAGAAAACGATGTATTTCCGAAGGCAAGCGCGGCTTTTTGCCCACTTCCATTTTTTCGACCATGCCACTTCAACCCCGGGAAAGTAACCCGCTCATCGTTTAAAAATATTTTGTCAAATCCACTTGCGCGGACTTCAGGCGCTTCACGGTTTCCCACCTGTGGCGCAAGAAAGGCTGGAGAATAGGGTCGGCGTGATGTTCCCGGACGTACTGTGCGGTAACAGGATCGCTGGAATAACCCGAACCGAAATTAGTTCCCACTTTCTTTTTTATCTCCTCAAGAAGCGAATCGCGGTCGACTTTAGCGAGAATCGAAGCAGCAGCAACACAGGGAAACTTGTTTTCCGCCTTGTTTTCGCAAACGAACTTAATCTTGTCCGCGCCCTTAATCTTCAAGTACTTGCGAATGCGTTGTTCGAACTTTGACGGAATGGGGTCGGGAGAGTCGACGAATACTTTCGAAAACTCGTTGTGCTTTAATGCAAGCTCGCCTTGCAACACAGCCAAGCCATCGGCAATCTTGATGGCCTCGATTTCGTTAAGGCTGATTCCTTTGGTCATCAATTCGGTTAGTTCTTCAGCGGAGATACGCACCAAAACGTGCTTGCCTATCTTGCGCAGTTTTTCCGCCAAAACTTCACGTCGGGCCGGAGAAATGTCTTTGGAGTCTTTTACCCCCATTTCCCTCAACTGCGAATCCCAGTCCGAATCCGCTGCAAAAATGCCTATTACCAAGCTCCCAAGTACGCACCCGCGCCCCGCCTCGTCACAGCCTGCAAATATTATATTCAAACACCTTTCAAAACTAAACCCGCTGCGCTTAATTAATGCGCCCAAAAAAAGTCCGCGACAACGCTTGATCCGTAATACGCGGGCCACGCGCTTAATCGCTTTCTGCAATCTTCTTCTTCAAATCCGCAATTTCCTCGTGAAGCGCCCTATCCTTCTTAAGCGGATCGTTGGCCGCCTTGCGCTCCAACTCGTCAAGCCTGGTTTTCAAGCCTTTCTTGCGCTTAGTTAAATCTGCTTTCGACAAACCCATTTTTTACACCTTCTTAGTCCGAAGCTTGAACAAGCCCCGTTTTGTAAGCACCAAGTCAGGGTAGCCCGCGTTCACACAATCGGCAGCCAATAGGCTTCCAAAGCCGTGAGCAAAACTCCTCACTTCCTGCAACGTCTTTTCAACACCGCCGAAGTCTTTAACCGCTTCTATTTCCGCAAACGAACCCAACTCGGCCACTTCATCCACACAAACGTGGAAATCACCACAGTTGAAAACCGAACGCGGCTTGTCAACCACTACGATTGGACGAGCTTAGTACGGAAAGAATGCTTTTCAACACGGCGGCATCCGAAACGCGAGTCTCGTGTTCGTCCGAATGCGTGCGCGCGCCTTGGGCGTCGACGTGAACGAACTTATAATCCAACTACGCCAAATCACCGTACTGCCTCACCCGCAGGTACTCCACAGGCCGTCCGACTGCATAAAAATCCTTGCGAGGCGGTTAAAGTAAGAGTCGACTTGACGCGCGCTTTTAACCAACGCTCCGCGTTTGGAAAGCTCCTGCTTCAACGCCGCGACATCCGACGCTAAATACCTGACTTCAACTTCAACATTCAAGCAAAACCCTCGTTCCAAACACGCGTTTTTAGTGCAGGTTTTTAATCCGAGGGAGCGTCGGAACGCGAGCGGACGAGGATTAAAACAGTGCAGTGGGGTCGCCGAGATCTTCGCGAGCAAGCGGAGATTTGCAGGCTTTGCTTGCTCGATTCGAACTCGGATATGCAGGTTTCACCAGGCAAAATCATTGCCACTGCCTTGGCTCAGAACTCCAGCAAAGTCAATTTTGCTTCTGGAGCTTCGACCCCGCCTTGCGGCGGGACTGCCGTGCTGCCAGGTTATACTACGACCCCGTGCAAATTGAATGAATTTAGGGAAGAATGAAATAAAAAGGAGTTCAGTGCGCAGGCGAGTCGAGAATAACGCCGTTACAGTGGCGGGCTTCACCCTGCAAGGAATACACCGGCCGAATCGACGGGTCCGAAGGGTTCAGGAACTGCATTGGATTGATTAAATCCCGGTTCCTCCTCGACCCTTGATAAACCGAGTAATGCAAGTGGTTAGCGTAACGGCTGTTACCGGTTGCGCCCATTTCCCCGATTTTCTGGCAAGGCACTACGCGGTCGCCATTCCTAACCATAACTTCCGAAAGATGACAGTACAAATGATGACGGTCTTCAGCGTCCAATATAACCACGTTCTTACCGCACATATCGCATTCGCGGGGCTTCGGCCGGTTGCCGCACGCGGTGCTCGAAGAAGTTTCGCTGTGCTTTCCACAGTCAACGTACCACTGCACACACTGCGGCACGTCAGGTTCGTTATCCGCACGGATAACTGTTCCCGCAAACGCCGCGGTCACTGGAGAACCGCGAGAGTTGGAAATGTCGAGCCCCGTGTGTCCTGTCGGATTCGTCCGCGTATTGTAAACAAAATATCCCGCCATCACGCCTTCAGCAGGCCAAGCCCAACTCGAATCGTCAGAATCCGTTGAAGCAACAACCGCGGAA
Organism: Candidatus Micrarchaeota archaeon CG1_02_51_15; assembly: GCA_001871495.1. Lineage (GTDB taxonomy): Archaea > Micrarchaeota > Micrarchaeia > Norongarragalinales > UBA8480 > UBA8480. Next base: position 11,692 of record MNVG01000040.1, on the reverse strand, counting down.
ACGCTTCCACGGTAAGCCGCCGCGTAAATCGCGTCGCCCAACATCCTGTGACCTGCCGCATTAGGGTGCAAATGGTCGCCCGTGTGCTCAGGCCGTAATGCATCCGGATTGTTCGGATCTTCCAACACAGAATAAGCATCCACTGCAACGTCGACGTTGCGCGGCCGCGACAAAATCCACGCGTTCAACTCATCGGTTTTTTGCTGGCGTTCCTGGTTCCAGTCGATTCCGCCAGACCCCGTTTGCCATCCCTTCCAAGGTGTTACGGTTACCGCAATCACCCTAATGCCGGCTTCGTGCGCAGCGTCGTACATTGCCTGCAAATCGGCTTTGACCCTGTCGACCGAACCGCCTATGTTGTTTACGCCCCCCAAAATTATCACGTCGTCGTAATGGTGCGAAACGATATCGGAAGCAAACCGCCGTTTCATTGCGTCCGTTCCCTGGCCGCGTACCCCATATCCTTGAAACAGCATTCCCGGACAACGGTCGTGCAAACGGTCTAAATAATTCGGAGAACGAGCGGCAGTAATCGAGTCACCCATTGCCCCAACTCTTCCAGTAGAGCAAGCGGGCCGAGATTCTTGAACAGGTAATGACGAGGGTTCTTCACCGCCGTTTTCGCCTGCAACCGTCTCTTGTAATTCCCCGTCGCCCAACTCTTCTTCGTAACGCAGTTCCTCTTCTTCGGAAATAATCGGGCCGCCAGTAGGCTCGTAATCTTCGAGAGTCAAGTGCCTTATTGAAACGGTTACTGGAATCCTGCGTTCGGCAAACCCCGACGCAGCAAGTGAAACGATGAGCTCGCCTTCCATTGACTCGAACGAAAACAACTCGTTTTCATCCTTGGGCGCGTTCGTCAATTCCACAAACAAGGTCGTATAGTAATTGGAGTTACGGCGCACTGATTCCACGCGCGAGAAACGCTGCAGCTCGCCTTCCATGCAAAGCAACGGAACACCGAAAGGAGTGCTGTAAACCAACGGCAAATTGTACGAAACACTGGGCACTGCCTCTGAAGCGTCCAGGCTTATTTCTTCAGGAAGCACGCGCAAAAACGCCTGCGGGTCAAAGAAAACACGCGGAACCAGCTCCTGCGGCGGGTTGACCAAATCATCTATTAACTGGCGCGTGTTCTCAAGCCCCTCTGCCAAAGAACTGCCTGAAACAATCGAGTCTGCCAACGCGCGTGAAACAATTGCCGCAGCAGTTGCAGGCAAGTTGGACTCCACTGCCTTAGCCAACACAGGCGCAAGCGCTTCCTTCTCGCCGACACTCAAAGGAGGCGCGACAACGTGCAGTACTCCTGCTGCCTCAGAAGCGTTGGCAACCGCGCGATTTACAGTGGTGGTTCGCGAAGCGGTTTTTCCCGACGCAAGCACCGCACGACCGACACGCACGAACGGTTTTACTGATAACAGAGTGTTGTTGACAAACCCTTCGTCGGAAAAGAAAGTATCAGAAGCATTGCCTAAACCCGAGGGAACCGCGTCGACAACGTCGACTACCAGCGTATCGTCGCCGTAGTTTCCGACGGTAAACTCGTCGACGTACCCGTCGTAATTGCTTTCAATTGAATGCGCTGCGGACACGCTGCCTTGCGAAACCGGAGCAGAGTAAGAGTTAGAAAAAGAAAAGCCCTGAATAGGAGAAGGTGAAGCTGAAGGGGCAACCGGAGAAGCCGATGCCATAACTACCGGCGAAGGCGTTGCTTCCGCAACCGGCTTCTGCGACGAAACCGCCCAAACCGCTGCAACAACCAGCAAGAACGCAATCGCCGCAACAGCCACCAAGTACTTGCGCGGAAGAAACTCCTCTTCCCCTTCATCAGACATGAGAAAAACTATCGCCTCCCTGAATAAAAACAGTGGCAAGTACTGCTGCGAAACCAAGTTGTCCTGCAGTCACTTGCGCATCGCAAGCCTCCCGAACAAAAACAACCGCCGGGCAACATCAGACCGTGTTTTAGCGTTCAATTTCAACGCTACCTTGTGCTTCAACGCAAACGACGCCAGCGAACCGCCGCTTAATTCGCCTTGACGCAATAGTTCAAGAACCGGGGCAGGCGCGTAATTAAAGCGATTGACGAACGCAAGCAAATCTCCTTCCACATCCCTAACAGGGGACCAGCCTCCTTTTGAAACCAAGTCCTTTCCCTTAACTACCTTGTCTCCAACCGTGAAGAAAATACTTTCTCCAACACTAAAAAACTGGCCGACCAAAGGCTTGCGCCCGTCTGCTTGGCCCCTAATCGCGGAAAAAACCTCCGCCGCCTCGCTTATCCTCGAAAAAGTACGCCCCGTGTGCTGGTAATCAACTACTGAAAAAGTCCGCGCACTAGGATGACGGAAAATGCGCTGCATCTGCGAAACCAACTTTTCCCTAAAACCGAAATCAGCCCTATCCGCCTGCGAAAGAACGGCGGGAGGCGTTGCTATCGAACACGCCCGGCCCCCATTGTCCAATCCCTTGAGCTTAAGTTCGTGAAGCATTCCCCGCACGGCATGAAACCCCAAATACGCGGAAGTCAACGGAAACAAGAAAACATGTGCCTTGTTGGACGACACCCGATCGAAAACATGGCTGCAAACCCCCTCCAAGCCCTCAAACCACCCTCCAACTTGGGAAACAGACGCGACGATGCAGTTGAAAACGCGCCCTCCGAAGGCAACCCGAAAACCCCTGCAGTAAACCGGTCTGCAAACTCTTCGGAAACCTTTTGCTTCAAACCAAGCCGCGGCAATCTGCTCGTGCGAAAAACAATTGCAACAAACAATAAAATACGCGCGAACCGAATAAGCAATTAAAACAAACCAATGAAAACAAGCAAAACCAACCCATCCTACTCGGACTACACCAGCCGAAAGCCAAAATACAAGAACACGAACCCCCTCTCAATCCGCAATAGTTAAATCTAACTATAACTTATCCCGCCAAATAGTCATATCTAGATTTAACAAACGCCATCATTTTGGCAAGCCAGCGGTTTTACCTTAATCTTCCGACACGCCCCGAACCTATTACTTAATAAATAAGTAGTTACGACAAGTAGTTAGGCGATTTAATTGAATAAAAACAATAAGGAAATAGTTTGGGGAGCAAAGACTATAAAAATATCCCTCAACTTATTCACCAACAATTTGGAGACAGATGACTTAAAAACAGCATGGGAATGCGGGCTAATACACCTAAACGCTAACAAGCATCGTGGAATAAAACACGACTCAATCCATTTCCGAAACCTCCGCGAACTAATGCCCAGACTCCAACAACTGCTTACAAAAAACAACATAACCTTACGCGCAAGCTCATCGAAAGCGATTCCCGAAGCCAAATGGCCCACTGAATAAGGAGGGCATCAATAGGAAAACAGAATATAAATTCTATAGAGCAATACCGTGTCAGAAAATAATGTGATAAAAATGCGCCACCAGAAAAGGACAAATCACGAGTGGGATTTTGCCTCGAGTGATACTAAGTACTACACGCATGGCATACACCCCTATCCCGCTATGATGATACCTCAAGTAGCAGAAAGAATTATTGCAGAAAATGGTAAGAACGCAGAACAAGGGCTGGATCCGTTTTGTGGTTCTGGCAGTGTTCTTCTCGAATTCAAACTAGGCGGAATAAATTGCTACGGAACCGATATCAACCCATTGGCGGCCTTAATAAGCCGAGTCAAAAATACGCCTATAGATCCAAAAGCAATAGTAACCGAATTAAAAAATCTTCAACGAACAATTAGCCAACAAGCATTAACCGCCGAGTTACAATTCCCTACTTTCTTTAACATCGAATACTGGTTTAAACCAGAGGTAATTCCAAGACTTGCGACAATAAAGCACGCAATAGACGAGATTAAAAACAAAGAAATACGAGAGTTCTTTTTAGTGTGTTTCAGTGAAACCGCGCGTCGTTCTAGCAATACGCGTGGTAGCGAATTCAAGTTATATAGAATACCCGAAACCAAACTAGCTAACTATAATCCAGATGCTTTAAAAATTTTTTACGAAGTAGTAAATCGAAACCTCGAAGGAATGCAATCATTCTACACAATCTGTCAACAGAAAACCACTGGGAACGTAAGGGTCCTGCTTACGGATATAACTAAGGAAAGTAAGGTTCCACCTAACTCAATAGATTTAGTAGTAACTTCGCCCCCCTATGGCGACAGCCGAACCACCGTAGCATACGGTCAATTTAGTCGACTTAGCTTGCAATGGTTAGGCTTTCCAGAAGAAATCAAACAAATAGACAAACAAATGCTAGGCGGAAAACCCGCGCCAACGCTCGAGTTCAACTTCAGTTCCCCTGAATTGGAAGATACGATAAATAAAATTGCTGAAAAAGATGAACTTCGTGCCAGAGATGTTCTTTCATTTTTTATAGACTTTTATGATGTTGCGAAAGAAGTTAACCGAGTAATGAAAGAAAACTCAAAAATATGCCTTGTTGTCGGCAATAGAACCGTTAAAGGAATCACTATTCCAACTGACGAAATTATGGCAGAGATATTCGAAGATTTCAATTACTCACACAAAGAAACGCTGGTCCGAAGCATTCCGTCAAAAAGAATGCCAAAAAGAAACAGCCCCACCAACGTAAAAGGAGAAACACTTTCCACAATGAATGAAGAAAGTATTGTCATTCTTAAAAGGTAACTAGATTATTCGCTGGCGATGTTCAAAACACAACTCTAGTTTGTTTGGCATTACTCTGAAACCAGTTCCATGATCATGCGGCCGACCGTCCGGATATTGACCTATTCTAATATCGGTTTTAATCACATCTTCTCGAACTAACCTAACGAAATTGTCAAAACTAAAATCCCACAGGAACCATGCTTCGTCAAACCAAAATTCTTCTCGGATGCCGCGACCTCGACTTTCAGCTTTAACATAGAGCAGACCTGGATACTTCGTTTCAAAGCGTTCTCTCAAGGTTTCTTTATCCCAAAAACCTAGCTCGTCACCTAAAGCTGAAACTAAAACTAACCTATCTCTTTCAATAACTATTTTGAAGCCTAGCTGGCCCTTTAGCGTGTTAAACTCGGACGACAAGACAGTAGTGTGCAGTTCTTTCCTTCCATTTCCTTTGACCGATAGGTAGCCAAATCGTTTTAGAAGTTCTGAATTGGCCTTGGGAGGCAGAGGAGACTTAGTAAAAAGAGTAAGCATACTTTGAGAGTTCTTGCGCCCTGACTTTAATTCATAACACCGATGGTCTGGACCAGGAAGGTTGTTTTCGGGTATTCCTGACAGGTCTTCTAATGTTTTGCCTACTCCCGTGGGTCCATGCCTATGAGTCACTACAAAGCCCTTATTCTTGATTCGAACTAGTCGGCACCTAATTTCATCCTCCGTTAAGGGCGGAATTTGAAACTTTTCTTCAACCATCAATAAAATTACCGCGAAACCCTTAATTTATATACGGGTTTGGGGGGTTTAGGTGCAGTTCCTAATTCTGGTTCAAAGCCCGCCATCCCCCAACCTTTAAATACTTGTAACTGTAGAGTAGTAACAAGGTGGAATTGATGGTTTTGTGCTTACGTAGTCTGTTGTGTGCTTTGCTCATAGTAGGATTGGCTGCCTTGCCGGCTAATGCAGTCATAACCGGGAGCATTGCAATCGATGCTTCAGTGCAGTCAAGCGGCTATTATGATTACGGCTACGGATATCCCGATTATGGTTTCGGCTATGATTACGGCTATGGTTTCGGCGGCTACGGTTGTTTCGCGAGCGCTTCGCCGTCTTCGATTTACGCAGGCGAAAGCACTAACATTTACGTGGACTCTGCTTCTTACGGAAGTTACGTAGATTGCGGCAACGGGTTGCCCGCGGGCTTCTTAGGCTGCGTAATGGGTTCGTGTACTTACTCTTGTTATTACCCTATAAGCGGGTCTTACTATGCAAGCGCGTATTCTTCGTACGGCACCTGTTCTCCGGCAGTCGTTAATGTTTTGAGTTCTTACGCACCCGCACCGCAAGGCACCGACGTTACGATTGTGGTTGAAACCGCTGCAGCGCCTACTCCGGTTCCTGCTCCGCGCATTTGCACGGACGGCACTCCGTGGGGAATGTGTTCGACGAACAATCCTCTTTACTGCAGGCAAGGTCGGTTGATCCAAAAAGCCAGTCAGTGCGGCTGTCCAAGTGGACAGACTGTGCAAGGGGATTCTTGCGTTGCAAGCACTTGCTCTGAAGGAACGCCTTGGGGAGAATGCAGTTCTATTTACCAAGGCCAGTTGTGCAACGGCGGCCGTCTTGTTGAAGACGCGGTTGCCTGCGGTTGTCCTAGCGGCAAGGTTTTGAATGACGGCATTTGCGTTGACGCAAGGCCGTTTTGTACTATTAATGCGAATTCGCCACAGCGTGCAGGCAGCCCTGTTTCGGCGAGCGTGCAGTACGCCGACTTTGCAGTTGCTCCGAGTAGCGTGCGCGTTTCGTGCGGTAATGGAAATGAAGTGATTGCATCTTGTTCGGGAACCAGCGGCAGAGGCAGTTGCAGTGCCTCTTGTATTTACGACGCCCGCGATTACCCTCGGGCTTATTCTTTGACCGCTTACTTTAACGGAGTTACCCAATGCAGTTCGTCTGCTGAAATTGTTGCACCAATTGCAACGCAGGGAAGCGTTTTGGCGCGTGTAACTTACTGTGATTCGGGAGCAGTTGCAAACGATGCGTCCGTAAGCCTAGTACAGTCGGGTGCGGTTAAGTACGTTGATTCTCACGGGGAAGCGCAGTTCAAGTCGCTTGCAGTTGGAAATTATGACTTGGAAGTCACTGCCCAAGGTTACGATACTGCCCGCGTTTCGACTTCGGTTGAAGCAGGACGCGTGAGCGTGGCAAGCGCGTGTTTGCGCAAGCATGTTGCAGCGCCCGCGTCGCCGTGCGGCTTGCAGGCAAGGCTTGTTTCGCCAGTTAACTGCCCGAGCGGAACCACTCAGGCGTTCCAGTTGGCGATTACAAACACCGACAACCGTGTTGTAAACTCTAGTGTTGCTTACAACTCGCCTTATTCTGTAAGCGGACCCGCTTATTTGGTGCTTAATGCACTAGAGAGCCGTATAGTTACTGCAACGGTTTCGCACGACTCGGACTTGACCGGCGCGGTTTTGGCGAGCGTTAATCTCAATAACGGCGCGTGTACGGCCAATGTGGTTGTTCCATTGTGCGTGAGTTCCGGCATTGTGTTGTCGGTTAACGACGCTGAAAAAAACGCGTTGCCAGGCAGCCGCGCATGCTATTCTCTTAATGTCGTCAACCGCGGTCCTTCCGAAGCACGCGTGCAATTGAGTGCAAACGGAGATTATTCGTCTTCATTTGGTATCGAAAGGATTCTTTTGGCTTCGCGGGAGTCAAGGAACGTAGAGTATTGTGTTGACGTGTCCAATGATGGCAAGGGCCAACACGATTTTGTAGTCCGCGCAGTAGGCACTTCCAATGAAGCAGAGGCGACCGTGCGTTTGAACGTGTTACGCGCCGACGGAATTTACAGCAACTTCGGCGTCGCGTGCAAGGAAATTGACGCGGGCAACGCAGTGTTTTACCAACCGATTGTTTTGACTAACGACGGCCAGAGTGGCGACTACACTGCGGAAGTAAGTGGTTTGATGCCTGCATTCATTACTCAAGGAGAGCTTTACAATTTCGAAAAGGCAGGTCGGCGTACGGTTTACGTAGGCGTGAGGCCAAGCGAATTGCAAGAAGGCAGGGAAAACCACGTTACCCTCACTGTTTCGCGCGAGGGTAGGGTTTTCCTCCAGCAGGACTTGTGCTTCAGAGTTGAAGGAAGTTTTGCGTCGTTTGCACGTCTTTCACAATCGCGCGTTTCAGTGCGCCAAGGTGAAAGCACTGTAGTATTGCTGCAAGTGCGCAACACTGGAACAGCTGCCGACTCGTATTCGGTTAGCGTGGTTCCTGCATTCAACTTGGTTACAGTCGACCATCAGGAGTTGACGCTGCAATCCCGCCAGGACTCGGTTGTCGAGATAATGGTTGCCCCGCTTGAAGACGTGCGGCCCGGCGAGTACGTCGTGCCTGTTCGTGTTTACTCGCAGGGAGTTGACCCGGCTTACGACACTTTGGTTAAAGAAGAGCTTTTGCGCGTCACGGTTTTGGAACATGTAAAGCCGACTTCACTTGACTTCATGATTACTGCAAGCGAACCTGAGTTCCGCAAGCAGGACGGCGAGTTGCTTGCCGAGTTTACGGTTTCGGTTAGGAACAACGAGCTTGAGTCTGCAGAAACAGTACTGACGCTCGAAGGCGTTCCGTCGAACTGGACTTACGCGATTGCACCTAACCGCGCATCCATTGCCTATAGCGAAACAAAGGACTTTAAGGTAGTCTTGCACGCCAACGGCGCGGAGAACGCGAACACCACTATTGCAGCGCGTTTGACTCACGAGGACGGGCGCAATACCGCGATTCCTATAGTGCTTTCTTCCGAGAAGGCTAGGCAGGCACTGGGAGCAACAGGGTTGTTTACGCTTGAAGGCGAAGACAGCCTGTTGCTGTTGTTGCTTGCCGCACTGATAGTAATCGGGATAGCGATTTACGCGAAGACGCAGGCGTTGAAAGACGAACTGCCTTCCTACCGGCCCGGCGAGGTTGCGGCTGCACTCAGGAGTTAAGGTGAATTTAATCAAATGAAACTTGCAGGAATAGGGTTTTGCGCGCTTTTGCTTGCGGCTCTAGTGTTGCTTCCTTTTGCCCAGGCCGACTCGCTGGAGTTTACAAACCCCAATGCAAAGTGGGCCCGCGTATGCGACCCTCTTGTGTTTAAAGCAAGGCTGGCCAACGACGGCAGTGCACTCAAGCACTACTCGGTTTCGGTCAACTCGCTTGAAGAACCGGTTTTTAGTTCGGCTTGGCTTTCGCACGTTGCAGTGCCTGCGCATTCTTTCGTCGATTTCGAAATAAGGACAAGCGTTTCCTGCGACGCGGTTGAAGGCGACCGCGCTTTCGTGTTGGCTGCAGAAGACGTTTACGGCAACTCGCTGGAGGCCAACGGCTTTGTTTTCGTGCAGGCAAGGGGTTTGGTTGACGTTGAAGTTTCTCCGCTTCGCGCAAGCGGAGTACTCTGTGAAGGAAACTACAACGCCTTTCGGGTAACCGTGCGTAATTCCGGCACCCAAAACGAGCGGGTGCGCCTGCAGGCAACCGGTTCGATTGAGCCCGTGCTTTCAAGCAAGGAAGTGGTTTTGGCGCCTGGCGAAACCAAGGAAGCGGTCATGCGCATTGCTATTCCCTGGAATTATTCCGACTCGCAGGTATTCTATTCAATTAATGCAGTTGGCGCAAGTAACGAGGATTTCGCAGAAGGGGTTGCGGAAGTAGCGCGTTGCGGCGGACTCCAAATTTCGCTCCCAAGCCGCGTGGAAGCAAGGGTTAACGAGCTTACCCGCGCGCAGTTCACCCTCTTAAACGCGGGAGACACGACGGATGCGGCAACTCTTTCACTTGATTGCCCTTACTTTGTTTCGCTTAACGGCTATGCACTGTCTTTGCTTCCAAACGAGGTTACGGGCGAAGCGGCATTGCAAATCAGGCCTTCGGACGAGCACGCCGGCCGTTCTTTCGAATGCGTGGTCAACCTTTATTCCCAGCGTAACCGGCTTTACTATACTGCGTCCACTAATATAGACATATTGTTTTCGGGAACGCCTGTTCCGCCTGCAGCGCCCGTACTTAATGCAACTGAAGAATTCGAGCAACCTGCTTCAATTGCAGAAGTAATTATCGGCGCGTCGCGTTCTATGGACGGCGAAGTTTCGGGAGTGCGTAAGATAGACATTGCTAAGCAGTTCGTCGGTGCTTTCGTCGACCGCGTTTCTTCAATGAAGACCGGCTTCAGGGTTTACGGCAGCCAGTACGACGAGACCGACGTGCGCGCGTGCGTGGATACCCGTTTGATACTGCCAATAAGGGCGGTTGATTCTGCGGAAGTGAAAGAAGCAATTAGTGAAATCGAGCCCAACGGCCGCACGCCTTTGACCTACGCGTTGTCCCAGGCAGTATACGACTTTGATTCGAATGACGAACGCAAGCTCTTAGTCGTAGTTAGTGACGGTTTGGAGAGTTGCGGCTTAGACCCGTGTGCGGTTGCAAACGAGTTAAAAGCAAAGAAAATCCGCGTTTTCGCAGTCGGCTTCGACATTGACGAACGCGGTCGCGACGAACTGCGCTGCCTTGCAAAAGAAACGGACGGACAGTATGTTGACGCAAGCAATTACCGCGAACTTATCGACGTAGTCGACTTGCTTTTCGTAAAGAAAGTGGTTGTCGACAGCGTGCAACCCGTTTTGCTTGGCCAAACCGTGTTGGAAGACGGCAACGACTTCAGGAGAGTGCGGATTGACTTCAAGGCGGAAAACAAACTGGATTCCACGCAAGTAAGGCCGTCAATCGAAGGGCTTCCTGCAAATTCAACCGTTTACTTTGAGCCCTTGTTCTTCTACTTGAACGCGGGAACAATGCGTAACTTCAGTGCTTTCGTGCAAGTACCTAAAGGAAGCGACTACTACGACGCCACGCTGAAACTGAAAACCACGCGGGGAGAATTTACGCTTCCTCTTTCGATAAACGCAAGGGAACCTTTTGACTTGGTTTTAACCGGATTCCTGGTTACGGCTGCGCCCTGGGCACTGGGCTTGGTTGCGTTAGCAGTGCTGGCAATAATAGTTGCAGCTGCCTGGGTTTACTTCAAGCGTAGCGGTTTAAGGCCGAAAAACGCGGTATTAACGCCTCGCACTTGACCGCCCCCTCTCGTTCCTATTTATATCTTGCTCAAGATAAGTATTACCAGAGCCAAACGAGGTTTGGTTCGGAGGCAGATATAAATGAATAGATTGTTTGCCGGCATGACTTCCGTCCTTTTCCTGGCGGGATTATGCGGCGCCGCAACAGTAACCGCTTATTTAAACCCGGATTCAATGGCGGGCTTTTCGCAGTGGGGAAACTCCAGATGCAACACAGCCAACGAATACTTGTGCGTGAGCGAAGGTAGGCCGGCCAACGCGGCAAATTCCTTGCTGGCTTACACGCGTTTTTCGCAGAAGAAGGAAATTATGGGCTTGCAGAACCTTGCTTGCGCCAACGCGAGCGCATACGTATATTCGGTTTCGCTTAACTACTATGCCAAGCACCTCAACATTACCAGCGGATCGAACACTGGATTGTACGACTCGTTTGTTCCGGTACTTAAAACGAACGGAATAGAGTTTTCCGATGCATACACCCGCGTCGGAGTAGTGGACGTTTGGCTGCCTCAGTTCGCGTTGCCGTTAACCACGGTTAAGAGTTACAGGTACTACAACCTGACTTTCTTCACTAACCCGGCCACCAGTGCACCGTTTACCTTGGCAGAGGTGAACGCGCTGCAATTCGGAATGCGCACCAATTCTAGCGCTGCGTTTTCCGGCTCCCAAGTGGCACAGGCAGATGTGAGCGTGGTTTACAACAACGACGGCTGTTAAGCCCTTAATTGCATTACGGAGCGGGAAACCAGCCTTCCCCTCCAACCCCCTTTTTTTATCAATTGTATACAGGCACGGCTCCGCAGCTTCCGCCTTATTAGAAGCTTTTTTATTTCGGCGTCTTGACAACTGTTTATCGAACCGCTTTTTTGAAAAGCAATGGGGTGCGTTATTTTGGAGACTGAAAGGACTTTTGTAGCAATAAAACCA
>MNVG01000021.1 GCA_001871495.1 Candidatus Micrarchaeota archaeon CG1_02_51_15 | reverse complement strand
ACGACGTACGCCTCGTCAGGTTTCCAAGCTACTCGCCGGAACTCAATCCGGTCGAACAAGCTTGGCGGACCGTAAAATTTGCAACCGCGAACGCCTGTTTCAAACACAAACACGACTTTCAAAAAGCAGTACGCCAAGCAACACGACAAAAAAATTTAACTAAAATGTTCCAATATTTAACATATTAGCTATAGGTCCCGCGCGTGCACTGGGGAGTAGAACCAAGGCAGTTGCTTTTGAAACCTTTCAATCCGCAGTAGCGCATTCGCTTAAGCACCCTGGTAACTACGAAAAACAATTCGGGATACGTCCTGGCACGCTGTCATGTCCTCGCCTGCCGGGTACAAGCTAGGGTGGTATGCCATTTCCTCACTTGATTAACGTGGTTCGGCAAGGGCCGGTCGACCGTATTGTGCTTGTCGGCGACCAAAAAATGGATGTCGAATACCGGAAGCTTACCAATAAGGACACTCCGGAACGTCTTCCGCACTGGGATGACTCAAGGCTTGAAGGAGTGCAAGACATTGGAAGAAGCAGTCGTGCCGGAATAGCAGTCGCCCTGCGCTTGGCAAAAAGGGTAAAAGGAAAAAACTTGGTTGTAATCGCCTACGACAAGGCCGAACGCTACGATGAATGAACGCAGGTGACTGCACCTGGGTAGTGCCTACTAATTAACATAAAGTTCATAGTGGAGTAGGCACTACTTTTTGTTGGGAGGTAGTTTGGTTGGCATTCGTACGCAGGAAGCTTAAGGGAGGACGCGAGTATTTTGAGCTGGTTGAGAACCGAAAGGTTAACCGCAAAGTTGTTCAAAGAGTTTTGCAATACTTGGGTAGCGAGGAGGCAATGCTTGCCTAATGTAATAAGGGGGGAATCAAGCCGCTTGAATTGTCGCTTGGACTGGTTGAAGCCAGGCTTGCAAAGAAGATTAAGGAAAAAAGCGGGAAGTTGAATTCGCTTCGTCCGTTGCCGTCTGTTGCGTTGGAAAGCTTGAGGAAAAAGTTGGAAGTGGAAATTACTTTCCATTCGAACGCGATCGAAGGAAACAAGCTTACTTTGCGCTAACCGATTTAGTGCTCAACAAGGGAATGACTATAAGGGACCGCTCGTTGCATGAGCATTTGGAAGTGGCGAACCACGCGGAAGCCATTGAGCTTCTTTATTCAATTGCTTTGCAAGCCCGGAAAATCAAGGAAGCAGACGTGCTACGCATGCATGCGGTAATCCTTGACAAGATACGCTCCGAGTGGGCGGTGTTTATCGCCACAATCAAGTCTACATCAGCGGCACGCAATATCGTCTTACTAGCTGGAAGGCAGTGCCGGAACTTATGACGTCGGTTGTTTCAGAACTGAATTCCGGAAAAAAAGGAGTGGAAGCAATAGAGTCGGCGGCCAGAGTGCACTACGACATGGCTTCAATCCATCCGTTTAACGACGGAAACGGAAGGCTGGCGCGGCTCTTAATGAACCTGCGCTTAATGCGCGCCGGATTCCATCTCACTGTCTTGCGCAAGGAAGAGCGCCGGAGTTATTACGACGCGCTTGAAGCGGGAAATCGAAGGAATATAAAACCGTTAGCAAACCTTATTGCGCGCGACGTGGAAAAAGCACTCGACCTATACCTGTCCGCCGTCGAATAGTCAAAATTGACTATCGGAAGAATGCCGTTGCAACCGCCGGGGCAAGGCATCGTTTTTTAAGAAAGCCCGCGTTTTTCGTGCAGGTAATTACAATGGCTTGTTTTGCAGTCCCGCTTTTAGCGGGCGTGGCTTCTTCAGTTGTCTGGCGCAAGAAAAAAACGCCGGCATTATGGCAACTCAACCTCTTGTTCTACGGCGCAGGAGTCTTCGGCCTAGTAGACCACTGGTGGAACAACGAATTGTACATTCCCGTCGACGCGGCAGTTCTGCAGGCCGACTTGCTGCTAGGGTGTTTGATTACGGTGGCCGTGTTGGGTTTTTGGGGCGTTCTTGTTGCAATCGCCCGCGTTTCGCCGGAAGCGGGCCGCGCAATGGGGTTGAAGGAGCAGTAATCCCGTTGCTCCGGTTTTGGCGGGACGCAGCCAGGCCAATATTTTAAAAGTGATACGAAAACAGTATTATTTTGCGCTAAAAGTGGTTCTCGTTGCGTATCACTCGAATCGGCTCGCGTGTTCTGTAGGCAAAACCTTTATTAAACACACTTAATATAAGTGTTTTTTGTGGGTGATTTGTGTGTTGTTGAATTTGAATATTGTGGGCTTGCCGGCGGCAGTAGTAGAAGAATTGGTGGGTAGAGGGGTTGCGGCTAACAAGAGTGAAGCAGTGCGCATGATGATATTGCATTATAACGAGCATTTTGGCGTCCGTCCGTTAGGCCAGTACTTGGAGGACGAACTTGCGATTGAGAAAATGCAGGCGTTGGAGAAGCAGGCTCGAGATGGAAAAAGGCGTACTCTTTCCGAGAAGGAAGCGCTGGCAAAATATGCTCATTTGAGGTGACTCGAATGCATGTCTTGCTTTACGACGAAAAGTGGGATTTGTACTTCCAGGACCTTTCCCCGGATATTCAAGCCCGTCCTTTGAAAAAACTCGACCGAATACGCGAGGGGTTGCCGGGCCGTCATTTGAGGCACGGCCTTCCGTTTTTCGTTGAGGAAGTAGGACAATATAGGATATGTTATACTCAAGATGAGGCTAGCCGGACGAGAAAAATCTATTTCGCCGGCGACCACAAGCAGTACGGCCGGTGGTTGAGGGAAAAACAAGTAGAGTGAGTGCGGCAATGGTGTTTCCCAACTTTTTTAAACAAGGGGGCATTGGATTAATCAGGTATTAACGGAGGTTGGTTTGTTTGAATATCAGGCAAAGAAGGGGACAGGCATTCGAGACCATGATGCTGGTAATCAGCGTAATAGTAGCACTCGCCATCCTTGGCGTGCTCATGAACATATTGGGCGGCATCGGCGGGGGAATCGGAAGCGACCCCAAGCAAGCCATCAAGCAAAAAGTCGAAGAACAAGCAGGCAAGCCCGGCGCAACCAGCCCCATTAAGACGAAAGTCACTGTTACCGAACTGCGCATAAACAAGCTTGACGTGCTCGGCGGAACTACTCTTTCCCAAGACGAGTTCGAGTTTTTATGTGATCCTGCAATAGAAGTAGGTGAACCACTGCAATGCGACGACACCTCGGACAGTAGGGTAACTCTTCAAAAAGGCGATTACTATGTTGTCGCGTGCGGAAACCCTGATGCCGCGGTCGACGTAAAGTACCGCGTGGGAATAGGCAAGACCGCCGGAAGCGCGGACGAAGTTTGCGACTTGGCTAGTCTAGATTAGGCCGTTCAAGGTAATTTTGTTGGGAAAACGGTTTGGAGTGAAGTTGATGTGTTTGGTAAAAAAAGGGGTCAAGCGTTCGACACGATGATGCTGGTAGTCAGCGTAGTTGTTGCGCTTGCTATACTCGGAGTCTTAATGGGAATAATTACGGACATTAACCCCAACGTTGATGACCCTAAAAAAATAATTCACGGCCAAGTTGCGCAACAAGCCAATCTGTTTGGTTCTTCAACTGCACAAAAACTGTCAATTAAGCAAGATGTTGCGTTCGTTAGTGCGCTGGATGTGATAGGTAGTACGACTCTTCGTGAAGACGAGTTTGCTTTCAGGTTGAGTGATAGTGCTGCTGAAATACCTGGAAACGAGGACGGCGCGCGGCTTGTCCTTAAAAAGGGAGAGTATCAATTCGTCGTTTGCGGCGACACTGAGAATATGCCTATTAAGTACGGTGTTGCAGTGGGCAGGAATGCAGTCGAAGCCAACGAGGCTTGTGTTGTTCGGGAGTGCTCGCGTTGAACAAAGGAGAGAAGGGCTATGCTTAAGTCTCGCCGCGGCGCCGAGTGGGCGCCTTTGTACTTGCTGGTAGTAACCGTCATTGCGGCGGTGCTACTAGTCACGGTGCTCAAACCGATTTTGCGTCGTGCTGCCGCACAAGCCGGTGAGACGACTGCCGAGGCGCAGGATATTGCGCGCGCGGCTATTTTCATTGGTCAACTATTGTTTTAAATAACCGGCTTGCTTTTTTGTGTTCATGTTGTTTAGCCGCGGTCAAGTCAGCGCGCCCATTGAATTGTTCGTCGCCGTAATTATTATGGCTTTGAGCATGTCAATTGCGTTTTACGTAATGAGCCAGACGCAATCCGCGCAGTGCGCCGACCAGTTGCGTGCTGACATGCGGAGTTTCAGCCAAAAGCTGTTGGACGTTTCTCTAGGCAGTCCGCCTACAAGCAGGGATGTTTCAATAAGGATGGCCAAGTGCGGCGACATTGAAATCAAAGCCATTCGCTTAGTACACTACGATAAGGCGGTGTACTGTCGAAACTGCCCTAATGCAGCCGGCCAGTGTTGGCAAATAATCCCCGTTTCCTACAATCCCAAGAGCAAGACGTACAACCCGTTGTTTGACGCCATTACTTGCGTGGACATGCCTGCTGCAGTGGCGTTGACGCAAAGCAATGCTCTTGGTTGCGTGGACTTAAGTGCAGACCCTTGTCCGCCTGAAAACGAGCTTCCGCCCGACTTCGATGCCGGTGACCGCGAGGGCTATCGTTGTGGTGGAGTTATTGACGAAGGCATTGACTACAGCACGATCGGTCAAAGCGGTTCGCGCGTTTGGGCTATTAAACTGACTAAAGACCGGCCTGTAGGAGCAGGAAGCGCGTCGGTAATCAACATTTGCGCAGTCGACCCGCGCGAACGCCGC
The DNA here is from genome assembly GCA_001871495.1 of Candidatus Micrarchaeota archaeon CG1_02_51_15. Lineage (GTDB taxonomy): Archaea > Micrarchaeota > Micrarchaeia > Norongarragalinales > UBA8480 > UBA8480. The sequence goes on along the minus strand of MNVG01000021.1, from coordinate 18,602 downwards.
GAAGAAGGTTAACGTGCCATGACTAAAGCGCAAATTGAGTTGTCGATGCTCACGCGGTTTGCAATGATTTTTTTCATTGTTTCGCTTGCCGCGCTGATGATGGGCTTGAGCAACCGCGAAAAAGCGCAGTTGTGTTCCGCGCAGTCATCCGAACTCGCTTCTTCAATTGCCTCGCAAGTCAATCAAGTTTTGACTTCTCCGGTTGAAGACGAGCGGAAAGTGTTTCCGTTGACTGCAAGCCTTGCTTCGGGAAAAGAAGAGTACTCGCGTTACCAAATCAAGCTGACTAACAAACCGCCTGTTGAAGGCAGTACCCGAGGATACATTTTGATTGAAGTACGGCCGTTGGCCACAACAGAGTGCAGAACCACCGTCCCGGTGTATTACGACGCTGACTTGCTTGGCGGAATTACTTTAGCCGGCGCAGGCGGCGACGACGGGCCGTTGGTTGACGAAATGGGAGAGTCGATTATTTTCCAGCCTTCAACGCGCAGCGGCGAACCCAGTTGGTTTTTAACCATCCTCAAGTGCAAGCCCAAGCACGTGGAGTTCAAGACGCAGTTGTGGATTGAAGACTGCAGGCACGAAAACCCGGCGCAGTGCACGAACTTCATCGACCCTGTGATCGACGGCTGCTGCGGCTGGAATTGGGTGGACAATTTTGCTAACCCGCAAGGTTGCAAGAATGCGTAGTTGGTTTAAAATGAGGAGAAAAGCTTTCATTGGTCCGCTTGGCGACGACATTCCCAGCATTTTCCCAATAGTATTGGGCGTAGTGCTGTTCATGGCTACGATTACTTACGCTAACGGCGCTTACAACGCGAGGAACGAAGAGCTTACGCTGCGCAAGACCGCATTGGCGCTTTCTTACGCCGTAACCGAGAAGGGAGTGTTTTCAATCGACGAGTTTACTGCCTTGTGCGAAAAGAGCTTGGTTCCTTACGCAACGCATTCGGGCACTAAGTTTGCGGTTGTTCTGAAACGTCACTGCGGCAAAGTCAACTTGTTTAATTCCAACCCGTTTTACTCCAATTTCCACGGCGAAGGCGCAGATAACGTGGGGTTGTGCACGAACATGGATTTTTCAGAGGACGTGCGGGAACGGGCTTGGGCTGCAGTTAATTCCAGTGATTTTGAAGCCGCACAGCCTTACTTTCCGAGTGACGCGGTTGTTTTGAACTACCCTATTGCAGTGGCGTGCCCGGAAGAAAATTCGGCGACAAACGGCGTGGGAATGGTTAACGTGATAGTATGGAAAAGGTAAGAGGACAAGCCGCGATTTTCGACGGTATAATGTTCTTGATGCTAGTCAGTTTTTCAATGGCAATGGTGTTCACTTTCTTGAACACGTACGGAGTGTCGCAGGACAACGTCATCCGCAGCGCGCACTCGCTGAATTACGTGCAGAGCGTGATGAAATCCATTTACTTCATTGACGCCAACACGCTTGCAGAAGCAAGCGTTGTTGAAGCAGGCGATTGTTTTGCAGACTGCCAGAATGAAATAAACGTTTACGGCGTCGGCATGGGCTGTGAAGAGCTCGCGGACTGGCGGGTTACTGTGGGCGATATTGTCAAAAAAGATTTGGTTGACGGACGGCTGGATGACAAGTTTGGAAAAGACGTTGGAGAAGGCGACGAACTCGTTCCCGCCGCAGTTGCTCCCGGCAAGACTGCGTTAAGGTGCTTGTTTAGGGAAGTTATGAAGCCATTCCGCCAAGCAGGCTACAATTACTTTGTTGAAGTGCTTACTCCCACTTACATTTCGTTGCAAAACTTTCAAGGAGAAGCCGCTGCCGCTTACAACGTGCCTGCAGCGCAAAACGCGTACCCGCGGTCTTGGATAACCGACTCTTCCAAAATCGAAGGAGAATTAGGGTATAACCCGATTAACGGCGACCTCCACGGTTGTGACGACCCGCGCATAAACGCGTCTGCGTTGCTTGCGATTTCCACTCCTTTCAGGATACAGCCGCCTGCCAAATACGACGACGTTTACGACGCGGACGTGCTTGAATCATATGCTTATCCGGTGGGCGCGCATTCCGGCGTGCACCCCATTGCGGCAGTGTCGCCGTTGGACTACCAGTTAAGGGTATGCATTTGGCCTGCGCAATAATCACGCTTTCTTTCTGACCGTCACTTCCTCGCCGCACTTTGGGCAAGTGTAAATCATTGCCTCGGGTTCGGGCTTGACTAACGGCGAGCAGTTGAAGCACATTCCCGCTCCGCAGTAAGGACAGAAAACTATCTTAATGTTCTTCGAATGGCAAGTGGGACACTCGGAAGCAACTGCTTCTTTAGGCTTTTGTTGAACTGCAGGTTGTTCAACTTGTTTAGGCGCAGTGCCTGTGTTAATGTCGCCCAATTGCGCAAACAACGGGTTTCCTTCTGCTTGGGCAGCAGGCGCAGGGCCGCCGAACAACTGGTTTTCCTGGCTGGCGCCTGGCTTTCCAAGTATTTCCTCTAAAGTAAGCGCTTGCTTGCCTGCTTGAGGTGCGGTGCCTGTTGCAGGTTTGGTTTGAGCTGCTTTTTTAGCTTCAATTGCCGTCTTGGCAGCTTCCCTGCGTTCTACAAGCGTTAAAGGCTTGTGTTTGGCAACCGGCGCAGGTGCTTCTTTAGGCTTTTCCTCGGGCTTAACCGAAGGGTATAACTCGGAAGCCATTAACGCCAACTCCGTGTTTTCAGTTGACTTTGCCGGAACCGCTTGCTTCCCGGCTGCCTCTTGCCGCTTAAGCAAATACCGCCGGTGCACCGGCGCCGCCTGTCCTGGCGACGCAGTGGCGGCTGCGGCAACTTCTTTCTCCACGTTGACTGTAATATCGCGCAAAATCAAGTCGGCCTCGGTTTCCTTTGCTTTTATAAACTCGGCGCGGGCAACTGCGGGTGAAGTGATTCGCGGCGCAATTGCAACTGCAGGCAAAACAGGCCTGCTTTGCACTTGCGGAACCGCAGGTCTAACCGCCTTAGGCTTAAACAACCAATCGAACCAACCCGTTTTCTTAACCGGTTGCGCAACGGGTGCAGGGTACGAAACCGGTCGCGGCATTTGACGTATTGGTTGCGCCGGCACTTGCACAACCGGCAAGGCACGCGTAGATTGCATCGGCGGCTGGACTTCAGGAGCCACTGCAGCAGGGCTTTCCTTCATTGGAACGTCTATCTCGATTGCAACCGCCGGCGCTTGCGGCGTTTCAGTAGGAACCTCTTGCCTTGCTTGTGCAATCTTTTGCTTCAAGCGCGCAATCTTTTCGCGCAACGCCTGCTCGTCACGCTCTTCAGGAGAAGACATACTAATGCAGTAAACAAATTGAATTATTTAAACCGAATCTTTGGCTGTTTCCCGCCCCCTTAACCCCTAAACAAAAGCAATTTTAACTCCGATTCGATAATGCATGAGGTAAAAATGGCTTTCGACATCGCAACACTCGCAACTCAAGCCTTATTACTGGCCTTGCTTGCAACAGTAGTCACTGCAGCAGTCTTTCCTTTAGTCCTCCTCTCTTCGTTCCTATACTCTTACTTCTGCAAAAAATACGAGAAAACCCCCAAGTTCGCACTAATGCTTTTAACGACGTTCATAGCCGCCTTTGCCGCCGTGCTTTTACTTGAAGCATACGCCGGAAGCGTCTTGACTAAAATAATGTCCATGCAATGCGGCTGAAACGCTTAAACCACGGAAGAAACCAAGTTTTTAAAGACTTAATCCCTCGTTTAACCTTACAGTGAACACCATGCGTACGGCGTTAGTAAGCATTGCATTCGCACTACTACTGCTTGCTCCGCTTGCACTTGCTCTGGACTCCACGCCTTCACCTGCAGCCGAGGCAGTAACCGAAAGAAATATTGGCTGTGCGCTCGACTCAATGACGCGCGAACAAACCCAGGCATTCTGGGATGCGACATTCAGCTTCCAAGGTAGTACAATAACCGACGCCAACGACCGCATCCTTCGCCAAAACCAAACACAATCAGTCGCGCCACCAAACAACACCAACGGCTCGGTAACCCCGCCCGTAGACCAACTCGTTTTTCCCCTTCGGCAGACCGCGCAAAGCCTGGGCTTGGACCCCCAGTCAGTAAGCAGCCAAACCGGCATTCCGGTAAACGGTTCGCTGACCTACGAGCAAGTGCGGCAAGTTGCCGAAAACCGCGGCGTAGGCGGCTGGCAACAGCTCCTCTCGCAAGTACTACCCCAACGCAGCACCGAGTCAACAACCCAGCGCGACACCGGCCAAGTGACGCTTCCAAACGGACGTAAAATGCTCGTAAGCGACCTAACGCGCTTGCAGGCAATGAACTCCGAAAACTGTGCGCTCGACAACGCGGACATCAGCGGAACCATTTCCTACATCGGCTTGACTGGCAAAGTGAAGGACTACGACCTGGCAATCGGCTTCCACCGCAACCAAAAAATCCTCGAAACACCCCAACACCTTACAACTGAAGAAATAACCGGCGCAGTCTCCTGGGGCAACAACGGAGCCAACATCATAATCCCTCACTCATTCGAAAAATGGCTCAAAAGCTTTTCGACCATAAACACTATAGACTTGGTTACCAACACGGCGCTTGGAATCTACGTTTATACCAGCAAGTCGCGGATAAGGACTACGGCCGATTTGGACAAGGATATGGAGCGCATTTCGGCAAGGAAACAAAACGAAGGGATATACGGCAGGGGAACCGCAGAAGAGATTAACGTCCAGGTGGCTCAGAGAACCGACGCCGAACAACGCCTTGCCGCTTTAAGGGCGGCAAATGCGCCCGTCGACCAAATAACGACCGCCGAACAAGCAGTAACCAATCTACAGTCCCGCGTTGACTTTCTTAATAGCAAGGTGGATTCCACTGCCCAACGCGAAATTGAAGACGAACTGGCACGGCAGCAGGTAATTTACCAGCAGGGCGCGGCAAGGTACTTGGATGATTACGACGCCGTCTTTAAAGTCTTAAGCAAGCGCGTAAGCTATGGCTTCATCCTCGGCAGCCTCTGGCTAGGGCCCGCGCGCTTCGCCTACCAGATAAACGACGCCATCTCGCTCACGAGCCGGGGAATGAGTGCGGACAAGCGCCAAGAATATTACTTGAAGATGTACGTCAACAAGGACGTTGCCGAAAGCTTCCGCACTTCCACCGACTTCCTTGGAATGGGAAGAATACTTGAAGTCTTAAGCGGCGCATTCCACATCAACGCCCCCGAAGAAGCCTTCCGCGCTAATAGCTATTACCTGATAAACATTGCCGAACCCAACGAGGAAGCCCGCGAAGCAAGCACGACGAGCGTGAACTTCCGCGACGGCGCATGGCAAGTGCAAACCCTGTGGCCCCACCCCGCAACCAGCACGCTCACGGCATTCGAAAAAGTCAGTCCCTCCACCAAGGTAAGCGCAATGTCGTTCGAAACCAGCATGCTTCCCGCAGACGCCATAGTAGAAGGAAAAGAACTCACCAAGCACGCTGCAGTAGCGACAATCTACGGTCTCCCGTTCATAATGACCTTCAAGCTCACCCAAATACCGGGCCGGCTAATGACCTTGGTTCCCCAGTTGTTGCTAAACCAGCAGTTGATGAAAATAGACCACGACAAGTTCAAAAACGTGCAATGCGACGACAAAGTAATCGACAAGTACATTGCCGCGTACGGCACGGTAGTCGCGCTTTCTAACGTAATCAACTTCGCGCCAGTTTTCGGTACCCTCAAGACCGCGCAAAACCTCGAGAAGTTCAAGGTTTCGTCATCCGGGTTTGCGAGAGCCGAAGACGTGCGGGAATTTGCCCGAACTAGCGGAGTGGTAAGGCCGCCTTTCCTTTCAAGTTCAACAACCGCATCCGTATTGAGGGTAGTCGACGCCATTCAGCTCCCGCAAGTCCTGCAAATGTACCTTTCCTCTCGCGCAATGGAGTACGTTTCTTCGTGCAAGGACAACAACTACAAGATTCTTACTTACCAAACCCTGCCTACTAGGGAGACGGGAACATTGGGCCAGACTTTGGCGCAGGCAGGCTCGCAATCGCCGCTTGCAGGCAACGCGTCGTTCCGCTTGAACGTGTTGGACGCGGTGCGCGGAATGGGCGAACGCATACTGGAGACGGAGCGGCCGGAGCTGTTGCACTTGAACGCGGTGCTGGAAGGCCAGGAGGGAATCGTACAGCCTGACGAGTTGTATTACTTGGAGTTATCGAATGCGAACTTGGAGTGGTGGAATTCCTTCGAGCAACAGTGTTTCCGAATGTGCTTCGACTCGCCGAACCAGACGATTTGCGTTGACGGAGTGCGGGGCGTGTACGTGCAGGACCGTGCAACTGGTGAAATTACGCAGTTGGCTTCGGCAGACCGCGCGCGTTTGCAAGAGCTGGCGACGCCTTTGGGTCGTGACATTATTCCCAACGATTTGATTTACTCGCAGATGTCATGCGGGTCTAATCGGATAATGCAGGCGGATTCGTCGGCAACGTTGTCCATTACGGACGCGTCTTGCCAGACTACGCAGTGTATTGTTGCCAAGCTCGCTGAACTTACTCGCGCGCGCGTGGACGCAACTGACTTGACTCCGCAACTGGGCAAGGTGCAGCGCGTGCATACTACCGAAGGCCAAGCCGTTCTTTCGGAGGCGGGTAATTCGCGTGCTTCTGCAATTCGTTTCATCCGTTCGGTTGAAACCACGCAAGAGCGCACTGACTGGCTTTCGCCGCTTTCGTCTGTTCTTCCTAATGAAACGGTTCCTGCTGGGACCGAGTTGCAGTTGCCTGCGCCGGAAGCGCTTGCGAATGCTTCGCTCCAGCCGTTGTTGGATACCAGTGTAATTAATTTCTACGGCGACGGCCGCGTTACTGCTTACGGCGCGAGTGCTTCAGGCGCTTCCGAGCAGGGTTTAGGTACGCTTGTGAAGATTCAGACTGAGCGAGGGCGGATTGATTTCGACCGTGCTTCCAACCGTTTGATTGTTACTGTTTACATTCTTGCGGAACTGCCTGTTTCGCAGATTAACGGCATCCAGTCGAGGGTGGCGTGCGACGAGATTCGCATTGACCGCGTGATTCCGAAAGCGGGAATCGGCGACGAGGCTGCTGCCGAGTTTAACCGCGCGCTGCAGCAAATCCAGCAGGAGTGCGGGTTTGCGATTCTTGAAACGCAGGATAAGCGGTATTATTTCCACAAGGACGAGAACGGAAACGACGTTTTGGATGTGTTGGACAAGGCGACTGGGGAGTGGACGCGTTACAACCGCACTGGGCCAATGCGGCTTGAGGGTAATGATATAGTTGTTCCGACCGACCAGGGGGATGTGCGGTTTAACATTTCGCAAGACCCGCAGAGCGGCAGGCCGATTCTGCAGGTGACTTTCCCTGATGGTAATAGGGATATTGGCGATTTGATTGCGGCCCGTGGTCAAGAGGGCGCGATTTACTTCGACCCTCGTACCGGGCGCTGGTATGCTTATAACGGGCAGGACATTCCGTTGGATTCGTCGTTTGCACAACGTGGGGCGGCGTTCTACCAGACCGACAACGGAATAGTGGGCCAGCCTTCTTCAAACTTTTTAGCCAATCCCGCCCGTTCGGCTGTTACTAGCCAAGGCGACATGCTTTCCTTGCTGGGCTTGCCTGCTTGGCCTGAACCAAGCCGCCAGCCGTTTGCGTTTGCGGCAATGTTGGTTGCGATAATCGCAGGTGTTTTTGCAGTACGGTTTTCGGCGTTGCGGCGTTAGTGTTCCTGTTGGCTATAAATTCTTGTTTTTTCACAATAATTGGCGAATGATTACTTGTACAGGCAGCATTGCCTTGGATACTACGCGCACTCGCGAGCAGACTATCGAGCGCGCGCTTGGAGGGGCAGCCGCGTTTTTTTCGTACTCCGCGTCATTCTTTTCTCCGACTCGTTTGGTTGCGGTTGTAGGAGATGATTTTCCTCAAGCGCATTGGAACCTGTTGAAAGGAAAGGGAATCGACTTGAAGGGAGTGGAGCGAAGGGGCAAAACTTTTTTCATTGACTGGAATTATTCTGCAGACGGTCGCGAGCGAACTACAAATTGCATTGAACTCAATTGCTTGGCTGACTTCAAGCCCAGCGTGCCTGAAGAATGGCGTGACTCGGAAATAGTTTACTTGGGAACCATTCCGCCCAGTCAGCAGTTGAAAATGCTTGACCAAATGCGTGCTCCTAAATTGGCGTTGATGGACACTATTGAATACTATATTGAAAACGACTTGTCGAACCTGAAGAAAACAATTGCGGCCGTGGATGCTGTGTTGGTTAATGACGGCGAGGCCCGTAAGTACTCTAGGCAGACTGAGTTGCGCAAGGCTGCGGAAGCCATTTTGGACCAGGGCCCGCGAATGGTTTTAATCAAGAAGGGGAGCGACGGTTGCGAACTGCATTATTGGGACGAAACTATTTCAGTCCCTGCGTTTGTCGTGCAAAAAGCAGTTGACCCCACGGGGGCAGGCGACTCGTTTGCAGGAGGTTTCGTAGGCCACTTGGCGCGCGCGGGAAACACTGACTTGGAAACGCTGAAGGAAGCGCTTGCGTACGGAAGCGTAATGGGTTCGTTTGCAGTCGAGGACTTCGGGTTGAACAAACTCGTTTCGTTGACTCCGCATGAAATCGAAACACGTTTCAAAACCTATTCCGAACTCCTTAATTCAGAGCGCGAATTCTAGAGTCGCTTCCTGAATTTCGGGTAATTCATAGTTTCGCTGTTCTCATTAGTCCAACCCCTTTTTTTTAACGAGTTCTGCCGCCGTTCCTTTTTTGAACTCGCCGACAATTTCGGAATAACCCGCGTTTTTAGCCAGTTCTTCGGCCAGTCCTACTAACAGTTCCGCGATTTTTTTCCTCCTGTAGAAAAACGTTTTTCCGTACTTTTCGGAATGCTGCGGGTCTTCCGAAGCGAGAAAGCGGTAGTAAATCTCGTCAGTGCGGCGCGTCTTAGCTTTTCTTGGCGCGTAGGCTCTGGTGTACAACGATTCGAGCGTAGCACGCGTGTCGGAGCCGGATAGTGAACAGAGGGCAACCTGTTCTTCTTCTCCTGAAGGGTATGCGGTATGCGCGCGTATTCCGCCTTGCGGGTCGTTCAAGTCACGCTTGCGGATTGCCCGTAGGTTTCCCTTGTGCGCGGGGTCTTTAAGCAGGTGGATCAAGTGTCAGCATTCGGGTTGTACGCGAAACGGACCGGTTGCATCGAATTCTTTTCTCAAGTGGATTAGGCGGCCTTCGTGTTCGACGACGTAGTGGTTGCGGGTTTGCTTCACTTCTTTGTCGAGGTATATTTTCTCAAAGCGTGGCCCGCTGAAAACTTTGAGCGCGTGCTTTCCGAAACCCAGTTCCGTCTTAATACGTTTCGCCTCCTTTGATTCGGTTTAGCGCAAATGGAAAGAAAAACGCTTCGTTCTAAAACCTTTTTAGTTTCAAACCAAGCGGTAAGAATGCATAGAGCCTCCGGCGAGGATTGAACTCGCGGCCTTCTGTTTACAAGACAGGCGCTCTACCACTGAGCTACGGAGGCGTTCCTGATTATTTATGGGTTTACGCTTTAAAATAAGTCGAGGATTACGCGTTGTGGGCTTTGATTAGGTTTTTGCGCGTGGTTGGATTCGGGTGTTTTTCGTATACTTTAGTGCGTATTCCGGGGAAGTGCCCGTCGTCGAAGGCGAAGTGGCTGGCGGCAGTCTCGTGAATTCGTTCGAGTAGCCTTTGTTCGTTCGCCGTAAAGTATTTGCCTGTGCTTTCGCGGAAACCTTTATTTTCCAGCAGTCTTTCGAGCTCTGGAGTTATTGCGGGGAGGTAAGCCGAGCCGGCGCAGTATTGCCTTGCGGGCGTTTCCATTGCGAGCACGTGCGTGGGCTTCGTCCTTTCAAAGAGGGTGCAGAGTTCTTTGTTTCCTAGAACTGACTGTATTCCCTTTAGCACTAGCACTGTGCCTTTGCCGCCGAGCGACTTCCTAGTCTCTTCCGCGTCGGCGGCAGTGAGGTCCTCTGCCTTTCTACGCAAGTAAAGGAGGTTGCGCGGCCGTTGTTTTGCAATGTCTTTGGGAAGTTCGTCGGGAGTGATTTCCAGGAAGTTTGCATTCGCAGGCAGGAAGTGGACGTCGAAACCCATTGCAGGGTAGATGAACGCTGCGCCAGTGCGTTCCGCGATCCGCTCGAATATCTTTTTCTGCACGTCAAAAAGCGGGTTGTGCGCCAGGCTCGCGACCTTCAGCGCGCGTCGACCGTCCTGCGAGGCATTGAAACCGTGCGTCTGGCAGTAGCGCACCGCGTTCAATATTTTTTCGCCCGAGTTTTTCGGGAGCGTTTTTTTCCGCAGCCATTCTACCCACGCCGTTCTAAGGAATGCCTTCTCCGGCTCGGGAAGTCCGCGTGCAACCGCTCTGCCTTCTTCGAGGGTCTTCAAGGCGGCGCGTAGTTCTTGGTACACGTTTTCTCTTTCAGGAGTATGGCTTTTTATCAGTTCGCAGAGAGTTTATCTCGTTTGGTCCAGAACTATTTTCTGCGGGTTTTGAGGGTCGATTTTTACTTTAAGTTTTGCGCCGGGCGTCAACTGCGGCAGGATCGTGCGCGGAACTATCGAGTCGAAACTAACTTCGTACGCCGGGTTTTTTCCGTCGTCTATCGCCAGCTTTAAGTTGAGGTAAGGCTGGTCGTTTATTGTGAGCATGCCTCCTTGGCTGTTTTCGTTCACCGCAATGAGAGTCGCGTTTGCACTCCTTCCTGTTTCGAGAATTCTTTTTGCCTCGCTTCCGTTGCCGAAGAAGTCGGTCGAGTTTTTTACTTCGGCTAACGTTTTTAAAAGCGGTAGTATAATCGGCAGCACTATGAGTATCGGCAGTATTACTACTACCATTATCAGCAGGTTGTGCCCGAGTTCGCCCGTGTACTGGCGGAGCACTTCGCCTTCTGCAGAAAGGATTACTGCCAACAATAGTAAGGCCCATATAGTCCACGCGATTATTTGGAACAGTATCTTGTTTCTCACAAGTAGAATCAAACTGCGGACTGGCTTTTAATCAGCGATGTTTTTTGCAGGGGGGACAGTTTGTTTTTATACTCCCTAAGCGTTGTGATATTACAAGAAAACAATAGGGGGTGAAAACGAAATTGCCGTGTGGATGTTGTGGAAAGCCCAAGAAGGTAGTCAAGAAAAAGACCGCCAAGAAGTCCAAGAAGAAATAATTTTCTGAGAACGAGGCTCGGAGTTGGGTCTCCGCGCTTTGTTTTGTTTTCGTAATGTCTTTCTTTTTTCATTCTCTTTTTTTCGAAACGCGTTTTGTTTTTTGCCGAGCGCATGCGTAGCTATTTATACTTCGAATGAATTCCTTTTTTACAATCGCAAGGGGGTGAAAACAAGTAGTGGTCGCAAAAAAGAAAGTAGCGAAGAAAGTCGCAAAGAAAGGCAAGAAAAGATAATTCGATTTCTCTCTGATGGAAATTGTATTCTGCATTGTGTTTTTTGCCTTCTTTTTTTCATCCTCTTTTTATTCAAGTTCCCGCAAATTAATTGCGTGGGGTTTGCCTCTTGTTGAATGTTTTTACCGAACCTAAGAAATTGAAGCGCGGGCCGCAAGTTATTACCTTGAAGGATGCAGCAATGATTTCCGGCCTTACCGGCCTCCAATCGGGCGATGTGGTAGTCGACGCGGGTGCAGGTAGCGGTTGGCTCGCAATATACTTAGGTTCAATAGTCGCGCCGTTGGGCAAAGTGGTTTCCTACGAGTGCCGCGAAGAATTCGCTTCCTTAGCTGAAAAAAACGTTGCGCGCGCAGGACTTTCGGAAGTAGTTGAAATAAAACGCGCGGACGTATTCTGCGGAATTTCCGAAACCGAAGCCGACTTGGTTACTTTGGATTTGGCCGACTCGGACAAGGCGGTTGCAACTGCCTTCGCTACGCTGAAGCCCGGCGGCTGGTGCGTCGGTTACCACCCGTGCTTCGAGCAGGTAAAAAAATTCGTTTTGGAAGCCCAACGCGTCGGCTTCGAGCACTCGCAATCAATTGAAGTAATAGTCCGCGAAATACTTGTCCGCGATTACGGCTGCAGGCCCGCAACCAAAGGATTGACGCACACCGCGTTTTTGTCGTTCGAAAGAAAGCCGAAGGAAAAGTAATTAAGCGGAACCGCATTCTCTTTTAGTATGTCCCGTGCGTTAACCGTATTGTCTTTGCTTGTCGTTGCCTCATTACTCTGCGCAGCAGTCGAGCTTCCTTCGTGTGCGGGCCGCTCGGCGCGCTCTGCGTCAGACTGTCCGTCCGAGTGCTACTTCTTTCGGCCTTTGAATGCACAGGCCGGAACTTGCGGTGCCGGCGTTATTGCCGCCTATCAAGAAACGAACTTGGCAGGCGAAATAATTCCCGACATTACCGAAGCGGAGGAACCGCCTGAAGCCGTGCCGTCGGCGCGGCCGCAGTCTCCTTCGCAGCAGCCGGCTCCCCGCGCCGAACTCCCCGTTTCAGCAAGGGTTGAAGCCGAGCTCGCGCCGGTTTCCGCTTCTTCTGCCCAACCCACGCTTCCAGGCTACGAACCCATGAATGCAAGGGTAAAAACGCGTTACGACGTTGAAGTCGAGCGCTGCGCCCGCCAGTACGGAATAAAAGCCGACCGCTTGCGCGCGCACATTTGCGCAGAAACGGGCTTTCGTTCGCCGACAAGCGTTTCCAGTACCGGCGCAAGAGGGCCGGTCCAAATACAGCCGTGCACTGCAATCGGAATGCGTGCAATTGACGGCTTGATGCTGGTGCAAAACCCGGTTTGTATGAATTGCCGCGCCGGCGGAACAAGCTGTCCTGCTTGCGATGGACGGCGCAACTGCTTGAAGCAAGGCGTATTGCCCGGTTCGGAAGACGAGAGGCGTATTCTCAATCCTTTGCTCAACATTTGCGCCGCAGCCGCGTACATCAAGCAAAGCCTCCTGCGTTTTGGAAACAGTTATGACTGCGTGGCAATGGCGTACGTGGGCGGTCCGGGCCTGGCTTTAAGGGCTGCGCGCGACACTCAAGGAAACTGCATTGCCGCTTCCGAAGCAGGCGGCGGGCGGTATAAAACCCGTGTTGCCGAAGCCTACACGCGCTTCCGTCAAGGACAGTGCGACGCCTGCGACCGCGAAACGCATTGCTGAAAAATTATTTCATCTTGTTATTATTGTCAGCAATTTCTGGAATGCATTCAACGGCATCAGGTTCTGGGGCAAAACGTTCCAGCAATAGACCAGGGCAGCTGCAACGTACAGCGCAACTGCGAGCCAAAAACTTTTTCTTTTCAGCAGCGGCGCGAGCACGTCGTCGAACGCCAGTAAAAGCGCGAATGGAGCTGCAGGAAGCAGGTAGCGGCTGGCGTCGTTGTGCGCTAAGAACAGTATGGGAAATATGAATACGATTGCAACCAAGCATAATTCGAACCGTTTCCGCTGCCATAACCGTGCAACTCCCGCGGCGTATGCGGCAAACAATAATACCGTGAGCTCGCCTGCCTGTGCCCCGCCGTAAGCTGTTATTGACGAAAGGAAGCCTTGGGCGTAGCCTGCGTTCACTTGGAACGCGGCAAAAAAATCGCCAAACTGAAGCCAGTGGAAGCATAGCAGGCAGGCGAATGAAACAGGTATCAGCGAAAGCCACGCTAGCGTCTTAGCGTTGAGGCTGCGACGGTCTTGGAGCCACAGTGCGACTATAAACGCGGGAAAAAGCAATACTCCGTTTACGCGCGTGAGCGTGGCAAGCACTGCAAAGGCCGCGCAGGCGCCAAAGCTTTTTTTGCGCAGGAAGTAAACCGACGCAATTGCTGCGAAAATGAATAAAGGCTCGGTTGCACCCACTGAGTGATATAATAACCAGCGGGCTGGAAAGACGGTAAAAAGTAGCGAAAGCAGGAAAGCCGCATCCGGCTGGGCGTACTCGCGAGCGAGGAAGTAGAACGCAGTGCACGCGAGGACTGTAAAGAACGCGGTTGCAAGCAGCATTGCGTTAAAATAGCCCATGAAAGACAGTGCCCTTATTGCAAGGGGGTATGCGGGGAAGTGAGCGGCGTAAAAAACCGGCTTAAGCGAATAAGCCGAGTAAACCGCGTTGTCTGCAGCGTACAGTGAGTATGCTACCGTAACGTAAGACGGGCCGTCCCAGTACCTTGATATTGCGTCCGCATTATCGTCAAGTAGGAAAGGGCTCCAGACTGCAAGCATTGCAAGTACTGCCGCGGCACCAATCAACGCGCAGTGTTTCAAAGTTCGATTATCCAATGAAGGCTCACTCAATGTAAACAATCATGCGAAGCTTTTTATAGGGTAAACCGGCTTTAAAAGGCGCCAAGGGGAAACAATTCAGTACGCTTTGCTTCTTCAAGCGTTTTTGCATTAAAAAATTAGAGGGTGGCTGCACATGAGTTTTGGTAAAGGTTGGTCTAAGCTGTTTTTGTTGTTCGCGTCGTTGGCGCTCTTTAGCGGAGCGGCTTCTGCTGCAAGCATAATTTTTCTGCACCACTCGGTTGGCAACGATTTGATCGAGCGCGGCAACGTCCGTGCAACTTTGACTTCGTTAGGCCACCAGTTCTCCGACCACGGATATAATTACGAGGGACTGCGCAACGCAGCCGGCGTTTGGACTGGCGCTAATTTCGACGTTCCCGACGATAACACCAACCCTGACGGACTTGCCAATATATTCTCACAACCATTGGGCCCTTCGAACACCTTCACGCGCTTAATGGGTTACGACGTCATAGCCATAAAATCGTGTTTCTTCGCATGGGACAACATTGACGCCGCCCTTGAAGCACAGTACCGTAGCAATTACCTAACTATTAGAAACACTGCAGACAGGTACCCCGCGAAATTATTTGTTATACTTACTTCGCCGCCGCGCATCCGTTCGGGCGTTTATGGAGACGCCCAGGCAACCCGCGCGCGCAACATAGTCAACTGGCTTAAGTCGTCTGAATTCCTCGCAGGCCACCCGAACGTCGTAGTATTCGACTTGTTCGGAAACCTTTCAACTTCAGCAGGCTTCCTCAGGCCGGAATACGTTCAAGACGACTCTCACCCCAACACCGCAGCCGACGCAGTAATAGGCCCATTGTTCGCAAACTTCTTGAACTCGGCAATAATCGCCCACGGCAGCCCGACTCCTATTCCTACTGCAACTCCGACCCCCACTCCGACTGCCACGCCTACTCCGACCCCGACTCCAGTTCCAACTGCTACTCCGACGCCAACTCCGGTTCCCAGCGGCGGAACCAATCTCTACGATTTTGAATCGGCTAGCGGCTATTCGATGGACCGCTATGTCTCGGCAGCAGCTACGATTGCCTGCAGCCGCACGTCTTCAACTTCGCACGGCGGCTCTTGGTCATTGGACTTAGCTTATTCTTCAAGCGGCTGGAACGAGGCAAGCTGTGACTTGGTTACCGACTCGATTCGCGACCTACGTGGAAAAACAGGCCTTTCGTTTTGGGTAAAGGCATCTCGTGCAAATCAGCCAGTAACAGTAAGCGTTTCTTCCTGCAATCCGTCTGACCCTTCGATTTTCCAAGCAACGTTCAACACCCCTGCAACAACAGGCAGTTGGGCAAATGTTTACGTTCCGTGGGCCAGCTTCGTCCGCGCAGGATGGTCCGCACCATGTGCGGCAATAGACTTGTCGCGCATAATCTCAGTTGGATTCATGATAGGCGACGCGGGAACCAGCATTTCAGGCTCGCTTTGGGTAGATGACGTAACCGCTGCACCGTCTGCTGTAACTCCGACTCCTATTCCTACTGCAACTCCGACCCCCACTCCGACTCCCACGCCAACTGCAACGCCGACTCCAACCCCTACTCCAACTGCCACGCCCACTCCTACTCCCACCCCTGTTCCTACGCCGGTGCCCGGATTCAGCGTTTGCCAGTCTTACATTAGCTCGCCGCTCTACCGTACTCGCGCTCGGCAAGTAATAATTCCAGCTCCGTCAAGCGCTTCCGACTACTCATGGCTTTCAACAATTGCAAGCGGCGGTTCCAACGTGGAATACCTGCTTTCAAGCGGAACTTACACTTTCCCCAGTGAAGAACTTGTCGGTGATATGAATGCGGTAATTCCGTCAGACGTTACGATTCGCAGCCGCACCGGTAACCGCGCCGACGTACTCATCCGCGGACAAGGCTACGGTCCGTTCAGTGTTGGCTTTAGGATAAATAACGCCAACGCGGTAATAGCAGACCTTTCAATCACGGGAATGCGCAACCACGCTTTGTTCATTGACGGCACTGCATCACCATCTGCGCCCATAATTTACAACGTTCACGTTTACGACATTGGAACACAACACGTTAAACTTATTCCAGGTGGAGTGCAAAACGGAATAATCGCCTGCTCTGCCTTTGGCTACACGCCAGGCGGCGCACGCGGAGACTACAATGGAGCAATAGACCTCCACCAGCCCGTAAACTGGATAATTCGCGACAATTATCTCTACAACGTCTGGGGTGACGGAAGCGGCTGTGAAGTCGACATCGACTGCGGATACTACCTCAGCGGTCCCGCGCTTACAATCTGGACTAGCGGGCGTAACAACACCGTTGAACGTAACGTGTTCGTGAACAACTTCCGCAACATCGCAATCGGCTTGGGACGTGGCGACGACGCCAGCATCGTTCGCAACAACTTCATTTACCGCAACGTCAGTGGAGGAGACGCGGGAATAGAAGTCCAAAGCGCGTCCAACACCCTAATTGCCCACAACACGGTATACTTGATAGATTACCATGGAAACATTGAAGTCCGTGAAAGCACGGGAGTAAGCATACGAAACAACTTGATTTCACAACCGGTGTGGAACCGCGGCGGAAACACTGCCCTGACGACAAACGGAAACGTCGAAAACCTGGTACCGAGCGACTTTCTCACTGCAGGCGACGTGCACATGCGCAACAACGCACGCTATACCGGCGCCGGAGTTTGTTCCGTACTGGCCCAGGTCCCTTCGGATATTGACTTACAAAACCGCGGCAGCGCCTGCCACGCCGGAGCAGACCACGTGGCCGCAATCGTGCCCACGCCGACTCCCACTCCGTCTGCTGAAGAAGCAGTATTCACGTTCGAAAAACCGGTTTGGGACAGGCTCGACTCTGCTTCGCCTTCCAACCACACGTGTATATGGTCATCACTAGAATATACCGGCAAGTACTCGTGGAAAACGACATACCAAACCGCTGCAGGCCAACAGACGCGTTGCGGTACGTTCTTCTATTCGCAAAACTTTAACGTCGGAGATTCGATTGCATTCTGGTACAAAACCAACCGCGCCAACGAACAAGTTAAACTAGTGCTGTTCTCAGGAGAAACCCGTACACCCTACGAAGCGGCGTTCACTACTACCGCCGCAGGCGTTTCAGGCTGGGTACGCGTAACAATTCCCTGGAGTTCGTTCACCCGTGCAGTTTGGGCATCTGATTCGGCAAGCTTCGACCGCACGCAAATAACCGGAATCGGCACTGCAATAGAAAACACCGGCGCAACACGCAGGAACGCCTACGTGCTCATCGACGACGTTTCAGTAATCTCCGGCTCGGACCAAGTAGTGCTCGACTTCGAACCCAATGCTTGGGAAATGCTCGCAGGAAGCACTTCCAACTCATCGTGCTTGAGAGTATACAAAGTAAACAACACCGGCAGTTACTCTTGGAGGCTCAACTACAAGCTTTACGCAGGACAATACACGCGTTGCCTCGATGCGTTCTATCCTTTGAATTTGGGCTCTGAAGGAGTTTCGTTCTGGATAAAGTCATCCAAATCAGGACAGGCAATAAACTTCGTCCTCTACTCCGGCGACTCGCTTGCTCCATTCGAAGCAACGATAAACACCCTTACGGCTAGCGCAGGTTGGACTAAGGTAACCTTGCCTTGGAGTTCATTCGTACGCGCAGCCTGGGCACCTGCAGGAAGCCCTGCAGTAATCAACCCAACCCAAATAACTGGTTTGGGTGCGTCAGTACAAAACACGGGCGCCGCAGTACGCAGCGCAACAGTATGGATAGACGACATTGCAATAATAGGCACCGCGGCTCCAACGCCAACACCCGTGCCTACTGCAACGCCGACTCCGACGCCTACTGTAACGCCGACTCCGACGCCGGGTCATACTTCGCGCATTCAACCGACTGACTTGGAGTATTTGGGTGCATTCCGTTTGCCTGAAACAGGGTCTTCCGAAGTAAACAGCTGGTACTACGGCGGCAACGGGCTTGCTTACTACTCTCAGGGCGACGCTACTGGCTCAGGAGACGGTTTTAGCGGTTCGCTCTTTGGACTTGGTCACGATTGGGAACACCGCGTTTCCGAGATAACGATTCCCGTTCCCCGCGTTTCTGCAACGAAGAACGTTGAAGAACTCAACACCGCAACCACAATCCAGCCCTTCCGAAATATCGGAGCCGCGTTGTTTGGCTACACCGAAATACCTCACTCGGGTATTACTTACATATCTGCTCAAGGAGCGCAGTCAAGCGGAAAACTCTACCAAGCGTGGTCTCAGCACTTGGCTTACGACATGGCGCCGACGCATTTTTGGTTTGACTTGAACCTTGCTTCGCCAAACACTGCAGGCCCGTGGGAAGTCGCAGGACAACCTCCGTTTATCA
>MNVG01000044.1 GCA_001871495.1 Candidatus Micrarchaeota archaeon CG1_02_51_15 | reverse complement strand
CCGTCTTTGTCCAAGTCGAGGGTTGCAGCGTACTTGTACGTGCAGTATTCTTGTTTGAAAAAGCCGGATGCGGTTCCGGTGCCGAATTTAATATCGCAAACGTCGTCCACGCCGTCGCGGTCATAGTCTACTCCGCTGTTTGTATCTTCGGGACAAGAATCGCAGCTTGCGCCTATCGAGTCGCCATCGGCGTCGCTGTTATCCGTATTTGCATAATTAAGGCAGAGGTCTTGGCTGCAGTCGAGCCAGCCGTCCTGGTCCAAATCCAGACTTTGGCTGAAAGACTCACAGTATTCTTGCCTGAAAACGCGCCGTCCGCTACCGAATACAAGCTCTGCATCAAATTCAGAGTCGCACGCGTCGTCTACATTATCGTTATCTCGATCCATTCCACTGTCTGCGTCTTCAGGACACTTGTCGCACGCGCCGAGAATTCCGTCTCCGTCCGAGTCGTCTTCAACGACAAGGCAGTCGTTCCTGCAGCCGTCACAGTCTTCGTTGTTACCGTCGTCGCACGCTTCGTTTGCTTCAATTATTCCATTGCCGCAGACTGGAATGTCGCCGAATTCAAAGACTTCGGATTCAGTGCCCACGTGAAGCCTGAACCGCGGAATGTAGCCTGCAATCAATTTTACCCTTAAGGTAATCTCTTCACCGGCTTTGCTACTGTCTTGTTTCAGTTCGTAGTCTATTCCGCTGCCTTCTATCCATATTGGCTGGGTGGTCTGAGAATCGTGGAAAAATATTAGCGTAAGGTAGTCGGGGGTTCTTTGATTGTGGGCAATATAAGTTTGGAACGAAGGGTCGTCTTTGACTTTTTCAGCGTTTAATGCGGTTAACGTTTCGTCAGTCTTCCTCTGCATTTCTTCAAAATCGACGGTCAGAGCAACGCTTACGTTATCTATTTGTATTTTACTGCCGTCTTCGACGTCTATTACTAAAGAATAATTATCCAATGAAAGTCCTTCTCCCGACAAGTCGCAAGTTTCAATGCAAGCGTCCGTAAACGGTTGGGGTTCGCCGCTTAAAGTTTCGGGCGTCGGTTCGATTGTCGAAATTGCTTTAGGTTCCTCAGCTGTTTCGGTTGTTTCTTCAGAAGGTGCCGTTGTTTCTTCTACAATCGGCTGTTCTGCTGTAGCTGTTTCTTCGGGCGCGGTTTCGGTAACGGTTTCCTCTGTGGGCGTTGCAACTGGTTCTTCTGCCGTAACTTCGGGCTCGGTTTCGGTTTGTACTTCTGGGGCTGCGTTTTCACTTGCGGCTTCAGGCGCGGACTGTATTTCGGAAGGCACGTCAGGCGAGTCCGCAACTGCAAAAAACGTTGAAGAAGCCACTCCTTTTTCGTAAATCAAGTACTTCCGGTTGTTGGCTAATAGGAATACGTGGACGTATTTTCCGCTTGAAACCCCGCTGATTTTAACCGACTTGACTGGAATAAACGAATTGCCCGACTGCGTCAGAAACGGAATGTATTGGCTGTTGGTAAACACCTTGCTGCCTAGTTCTATGTCGCGAGATAATTCCCTGTGGTTATCTTGCTGAAAAATTCCAGTAAGCAGTACGAATCCAGCTATCACTAAAAGGCCGGCAATCAAAAGGGCGGTCGGGTCTCTTGCATTTTTTTTTATTCTTTCTTGGTGGTGCGAATGACTTTTAACTCCCCTGTGACTTGACATAAACTACCCGCCCTCCTCTAAATTAATTTCAATCGACTGCGTCTTGCTTTGAGAATATAATTAATGAATTATTCGTTGGTTTATAAACGTTTTTGGATAGTGTTTCCTAGAGAATAACCGACCGGGGGCGGTCATAAATTTACCAAAAAGCGGTCCGTTTGGTTCTGTAGGCATACTTCTTTAAAATCGCGTCGCCAAAAACTGTTTAGGTTGCGTCGTCAAAAACGCTTGGCCTGAATAGAATAGTAGAGGGCCTGTAGCTTAGCCTGGTTAGAGCACCAGTCTTATATGACGCCCGTGGACTTGAAACGCCGCGGGTTGCTCTAGGCTAACTGGTGGTCGAGGGTTCAAAGCCCGTCCCCTTTTCTTTTAGAAAAAGAAAAGGGTCAGGTCGCGCCCCCAAAAGAAAAATAAGCGGCGCGAAAATCCAAAGAAAACGGTGTAAGCCGGATTCTTTTACCTCGCCGAGGGGTAGAGGGGCACAAGCTTTTTCCACCCCGGTGGAAAAAGACGTCGTACAACGCTTGCGAGCATTGTTCCGACGAGCCGAGCGAGATGCAAACGCCGCTGCGTTTGCAAGGAGCGAGGCGACGTCCCCCTTGGGAATGAAAATCCCTCCAGGCCCACTTTGTTGTTGTAGCGGAGCGTTGCCGCCTTCCTGATTAATAAGTGGAAAAAGCGTTAATTCCTGCGTGAACGTCAACGAGATTGCGCGCGACCGTGTGCGAATCCTATTGGGAATGGCTCGCGTAATAGTAAATTCCGAGCCCGTGCTTTCCAAAAGGTACGTCGAGCTCGCGCGCAGGGTGGCAATGCGTCATCGCATCAAGTTGGGGAACAAATTATTCTGCAAGAAATGCGGTGTCGTGTTCGTGTTGGGAGATACGCTGGCCGTGCGCATTAGCGGAAAAACAAGGGTGTTCGCTTGCCTTGGGTGCGGCGCCGCAAGAAAAGTCAGTGCAGGCCGCAGCGGTTTCGAGTAAGGTGTTTTTTGTTGTTGTGGATTGTCTTGGCCGATTCCGAGTTGGAGTTGGTTCCGAAAGAAATTGTCCGTACGCCTGCGATTTTGAAGAGTGCGCAAATGCGGCGCAAGGACGCTTCAGGCGTTTTACTCGATTCCTCTAACCACTTTGCTTCAATGAAGGGCTTGAAGGAATGGCAGCGCAGGGGCAGGCCGGACATCGTGCACTTTTGCCTGTTGCTTGCTTTGGACTCTCAACTGAACCGCGAGGGCGGGCTGAAGGTAGTCGTGCATACGCGTAACGACGAAGTGATTGAATTTGCGTCGGAAACGCGGTTGCCCCGTATTTACGGCCGCTTCACTGGCCTTATGGAAGACTTATTTAAAAAAGGCAAAATAGTTTCCCCCGAAGGCCGGACTTTAATGCGGTTAAAGCGCAAGACTCTATCGAAACTGTTGGAAGAAACAGGTGTTGAGCCAATTGTCTTCGACGAAAGCGGCGAAAAATTGGGAATAACGGAGTTGGCTAAACTGCTTACGTCCAACGACGCCTGCGTAGTAATAGGAGGATTTCCCAGCGGGGGTTTCAAGAGCAAGTGCCTTGAAGGCTGCAAAAAAGTTTCGGTTGCGCACGAGCCCCTGTGCGCTTGGAGTGTGCTTGCGAAAGCAGTGGTTGCAAGGGAAGCTGCGCTCGAAGGGGCGTAAGCCAACTATTTAATAGTAGTGCGAGGAAAATATTGTTTGCCAATTTGGCGTTCTTTCAGAACGCCTTTTGTAATTTAAGCCGTGGCTGGCTTGTAAGTTGTGAGTAACGATTTTAGTTTGGCTTTGAGGTGAGTGTTTAGTTGGCTGCATTGGATGTTCCCGCTACTGCCTTGGTTGAGGCTGTTGCGGTTGAGTTGAAGAAATCTTCGGAAATCAAGGCTCCTGCATGGTATGGCTTGGTTAAAATGGGGCCGCATGCCGAGCGCGTTCCCGAGAAGGCGGACGGCTGGTTCGTTCGGTGCGCTTCACTGCTTCGCACTGGGTATAAAAGCGATGGAGTGATTGGCGTGCGTCGCTTGCGCAACAAGTACGGCGGCAGGCGCGAGCACGTTGTTTCCCATGCACATCACGTTAAGTCTGGCGGCAAGGCAATCCGTTTGGCTCTCCAACAGCTTGAAAAAGCTGGTTTGATGGAGAAGCAGAAGGTCGGCCGCAGGATTTCCAGTAAGGGCAGGGCGTTGTTGGACAAGACCGCTGCGGTCATGGAGAAAAAAGGGTGATTTGGTTAATTGGAGGAAGCAAGTGCTTCTGCCGACGGCGATGGAAGCGGTCGCGACCCGCATTTCCGGAGGTTGGCGGAGTTTCAGGCCGCGCGCGAGGCAGAGTTGCAGCGGCGTGCGCTTTTGCGCCAGCTTCTTGAACCTTCCGCGTACGAGCGGCTTTCCAACATCCGTTTGTCGAACCCGGACTTGTACTTGAAGCTGTCGTCCCTGGTAGGAATGTTATACCAGCGCGGCGAGTTAAGAGGAAAGGTTTCGGAAGAGTTGTTGAAGGCGCTTGCGGGCCGTTTGCTGGCCGGGCGCAGGGAAGTCTCGATAAGGCGGGAAAGCAAGTGACGATTGAAAAAAGGGATAAAAAACAGGGGGAGAATTGAGGAAAATGGCAAAGAACAAGTCTGCTGCAAAAAAACTGGTTTTATCGATGGCGGTAAAGCGCAACCGGCGCTTGCCCGTTTTCGTTATCGCGCGCACGGCGCGCAAGCTCACGCGCAATCCGCGCGCGAGGAGCTGGCGTCACAAGAAGCTTGACGTGAAAATAAAGTAAGCGGGTCAAAATGTTTAAATTTTGTCGGTGGTGTTTTGAATGAGTGGTGCTGAACAACCGAAGCCGTCGCAGGCTTTGGAGAAAATCCAGAAAGTAGAAGAACAGGAGAAGGCCAAGGAAGTTGCCTTGAAGGCCGAGGAAACTGCGGCCAAGGCATCTGCGGATTCGGCTCCCGAAAAGAGGGTGGAAGCCGCTGCCGAAGCTAAAAAGGAAGAGCGCAAGCCCGATTCGGTTAAGAAGGAAGCCGCCAAGAAAGAGTCGGCTAAAAAGGATTCCAAGAAGGAAGGCACAAAGAAGGAAGAATCCGAAAAAGAGGAAAAAAAGCGGGTTATAGTGCTTGAACGCAATTACGTGATTCCGTTGATAAAAGCGTACGCAAGGCCTGAATGCAAACGCGGCAACCGTGCAATCAAGCTGATCCGCGGGTTTCTCGCTAGGCACTTCAAGGCTTCTGAAGACAAGGTAAAGCTTAATTCGGTGATTTGCGAAGCCGTTTTTGCCCGAGGAAGCACGCATCCTCCCAAAAAAATAAAGGTAAAAGCTTCCAAGGACAAGGAGGGACTGGTTCTGGCGGAACTGGTGCCTTAACCGGTTTGATAAAATGTCTGTTGCTCGGCTGTCTCTGCAAAAAAATCCTTTCATAGGCTTGTTTTTAAGGGCCAGCGAACGGCTCGTGCTGTGTTCGAAGCACGCGCCGCAAAACTTTGTTGAAACCGTTTCCAAAGCATTGGAAGTGAAAGCGGTCAGGTTGTTCGTAGACCAGTCTCCTTTAGTAGGGTTGCTTGCGGTCATGAATTCGAACGGAGTGATTCTGCCGGACTTTGCCGAAGCAGAAGAAATCCGTTTGCTTAAGAAAGAAGGGCTTAACGTGTCGCGGCTTGCATGTTTTGCGCCCGGCAACAATATTTTGGCAAACGACAGGGCCGCGTTAGTTAGTCCGTTGGTGCCTCGCAAGAACGTGCGGACAATAGCAGATTGCCTGGGCGTCGAGGTGTTTCAGCACACTATCGCGGGAATTAACACGGTTGGCTCGTCTAATGTTGTTACTAACAAAGGCGTTTTTGCCTGCAACGATGCTTCCGAAACGGATTTGAAGTTCTTGCGCAAAGTGTTCAAGGCTCAAATAGGTAAGGGGACTGCGAACTTGGGTTCGTCTTGCAGCGGCTTGTGCATGGCTGCCAACTCCAAGGGAGCTGCAGTCGGTTCGCTTACGACTGGTTTCGAACTGCAGAGGATTTACGACGCATTCGAGTACGAGTGATGTTTTAAAGTAAAAAAAGGTGGTTGGAAAATGGCTGGAAAAGATTCTTGCGAATGCGGGGACTGCGGTTCCCACTACAAAGGAGGCAAGAAAGACGAGGAACTTGCGCGAATGGAATATGATTACCGCATGTTTCAACAGCGCGCAGGCGAACTGCAGCAGCAGCTTCAGCAAATCCAAGCTCTTTTGGCAGAAAACGACGCTGCTTCAGCCGCGGTTGCCGAATTAGAAAAGTCGGACGAACTGCTCGTTCCACTGGGTTCGGGAGTAATGGCTAAAGCCAAGGTTGCAGACAAGCACGTCGTCTTGGTTGAAGTGGGCGGCCGCGTGATTACCGAAAAAAAGATTGCAGACGCACTGGCATCGCTTGTCCAAAAGAAGGAACGGCTTTCCAAAGCAGCAGAAGGAATGCAAAACGAACTAATGTCGGCAGGCCGTTCGATCCAGGCTATTGAGGAAAAAGCAGCGTCAATCCAAGGCCAGTAAGACCGCCGTGCGACCACGCGTTGGATTTAGGGCCTTTTTAAGATTAGGTTCTTTACTTATATTACGGAAGTGGTTTTTCGTTTGTTTGATTTACTTAAGAAAAAACTTTCTTCCTTCGTTTCTGCAATAGCTGGAAAAAAGGAGGAAAGCCAAGAGCCGCTAAAAGACGTTTCCCAACCTGCAGCTGAAGCGTCTTCAACCCCGGCTACAGCGTCAAAACCGGAAAAAGAAACGCAGTTCGTGCCGGTTACCCCCGTTGCAAAAGCCGAGCCATTTCCAAGCCAGCCTGAACCAATTCAAGTCGAACCTATTAATGAACAGCAAAAGCAAGAGGTTGTTGAAGAACCGGTGACTCGGTCATTGGTTGTGCAAAAGCAACCTGAACCGAGAGTAAAACCAGTTGAACGCATCGCGCCCGTTGTTAAAGAAGTAAAACCGGTTGAGCAACCGAAGCCGGACGCACGAATTGAAACCGTTGCAAAACCCGTTTCGATTGCAGTCGATTCGCACAAGCCGCAAGAACCCAAGCCCCCCGAAAAGCAAAGGGAGTTGGCGCCCAAACTCGGCGTTCTCGCCAAATTAAAGTCAGTTTTCTCTTCGGAAGTCACCATCTCTGAAGAAGAAACGCGCGAGTTGTTTGGCGAGCTTGAAGTCGCGTTGCTTGAGAGCGACGTGAGTTTCGGCACTGCCGAGTTCCTGGTTACGGAGTTAAAGCGCAGGATAGTCGGCAAAAAAATCGCCAAAGACGGCTTGCAAGACGCGGTAAAAGCCGAAGTGGCCGCGGCACTGCTGCAAACTCTTTCAGCGGTCAAGCCGTTGGACTTGATTGCATTAGTTAAAACGCGCGATAAGGGAAAGCCGTTTGTGGCATTGTTCGTAGGCCCCAACGGAGCAGGCAAAACTACTACTATTGCGAAAATCGTTTTTCTGCTTAAGCAAAGCGGCTTAGTCCCGGTTATTTCGGCAAGCGATACCTTCCGCGCTGCTGCAATCGAACAGTCCTTCCACCACGGCGAAAAATTAGGGGTTAAAGTCATCCGCCAATCTTACGGCGCAGACCCTGCAGCAGTTGCATTCGACGCAATCGCGCACGCAAAGTCAACCGGCGCAGACTGCGTGCTCATAGACACTGCTGGACGGCAGGAGACCAACGTAAACTTGGTGAAGGAAATGGAGAAAATCAACCGGGTGGTAAAACCCGACCTCAAAGTTTTCGTTGGCGAAGCCATTTCCGGCAACGCATTGGTGGAGCAAGTAAAAAAATTCAACGAAGCAATAGGGCTTGACGCACTCGTACTTACTAAACTGGATTGCGACGCAAAAGGAGGCAACTCTCTTTCAATAGCCTATGAAACGCGTTTGCCTATCTTATTTGTGGGCGTGGGCCAGGCGTACGAAGAACTCATTGCCTTCAACCCGAATTACGTTGTTCAAAAAGTATTGGCGGCCTAAACTTAATGGAGGTAATGCGGATTGGAGTTCGACGAAAGCCTGGATAAAAAAGGAATGAAGGCAATCCTCCTTGATTTTCCTAATCAGTTTGCAAAAGGCCTTGAAGTCGGAAACGCGTTGGTTGTTGCGGCTAAACCGCGAAAAGTTTTTTTTGCGGGCATGGGCGGCAGTGCACTGCCAGGCGACATTGCAGTCGCCTGTTTTCCCGCTGCCAGTATGTCCGTACACAAGGACTACGGCCTGCCAAACGGCATTTCGAAACAAGACTTGTTGATTGCGGTTTCTTACTCTGGCAATACAGAAGAGACGATTGATTGTGCGCAGCAGGCGCTTGAGCTCGGTTGCCCTATTGTGGCGGTTGCCAGCGGCGGAAAGCTCAAGGAATTCGCAGAACGCAACGGAATCCCGTTTGCCGCCGTTCCTAAAGGAATACAGCCCCGCATTGCACTAGGCTACCAGTTTGCCGCATGTGCAAAAGCACTTGAAGCAGCTGGAATTTCCGGGGTTTCTAACAAAGTGCTTGAAGTCGCTCTGTTTATTGAAAAAGAAAAACCTGCCGTTGAGTCTTTGGCGCAGCAATGCGCTGCCGCATCATTTGACAAAATTCCCGTACTCTATTGTTCGACAGAGTTATGGCCTGCTGCAAGGATTGCGAAAATCGCGTTCAACGAAAACGGCAAGGTTCCCTCATTCTGGAATGTTTTTCCAGAGTCGAACCACAATGAGCTAGTAGGGTTCACGCGTTTTGCCGAAAAATTCCACTTCTTTTTCCTGCACTCGACTGACGACCACCCGCGCGTAAAAAAAAGAATGCAAATAACCCGCGCGCTAATGCAGGAAAAAGGCGCAACCGTGACCGACCTGGAACTCAAAGGAAGCAACTCGATGCAACGCATTTTCTATTCCGTCTTGCTATTCATGCTTGCAGGCTACTACACTGCTTTGGCCTACGGCCAAGACCCGTTTCCAGTGCAAATGGTAGAAAACCTTAAATCCGCGTTGGATAAGTAACCGCCAATGGGCTCAGAGCAATGCATTAAAGCCATTTCGTAGACTATATTTTACAGGTGTTATTGGATTATGCGATTGTTGGAACTTCACTGTGACTATGCGCAGTACGCTGCACGCGAAAAAGCCATGAAAAACGGCGCAGAAGAAGCCACTGACGAGCAGAAGAAGGGAGTACGGCTCGAAAACGTGCTAGTGGTTTTCACGACCATAGAAGCCGGAGACAACGACGCAGTAATTGCCGACGCAGTCCATCAGGTTGAAAAAAACTTCCGTGAAGTAAGAGCACTCAACCTCCTGATCTACCCCTACGCGCACTTGTCAAACAGCCTTGCCAGACCCTCTGAAGCAATAAGCGTGCTAAACAAGTTCTATTCTGCATGCAAGTCGTTCTGTTCTGCTGCAAAAAAAAGCCCGTTTGGCTGGTACAAGTCATTCGAACTAAAGTGCAAAGGACACCCGTTAAGCGAACTGAGTAAAACAATTTCATCGGAAACCGGGCTCAAGGCCGCGCTTGCAGCGTCAAGCGGCAAGGTGGTAGAATCCCGTGAAGTGGTTATTGAACCCGGCCGCAAGCCCGCATTGGAAAACGCGGTTTCAGAGTCCCTCAAGCAAGAGGAAAAAATGATTAGCCGCTTCTACATCCTGACCCCAGATGGCAGGGGGGTTGACGCGTCGTCGTTCGATTTCAAAGGACACGACGGCCTCAAGAAGTTTGCAGACTACGAAATAAAGAAAGTCCGCGTCTACTCCCAAGAGCCGCCGCACATCAAACTCATGAAAGAACACGACTTGGTACAGTACGAGCCGGCAAGCGACTCGGGCCACTTCCGCTGGCTGCCCAAAGGGCTGTTGATAAAACGCCTGCTCGAGCGCGCAATAAACGAAATACTCGTGGATTACGGCGCCATGCAAGTCGAAACCCCGATAATGTACGACTACGAACACCCTGCACTAAAGAAATACTTAAACCGCTTTCCCGCCCGCCAGTACGTAGTAAAATCGGATGAAAAAGAGTTTTTCCTGCGCTTTGCCGCGTGTTTCGGCCAATTCCTCATAACGCACGACATGACCATTTCCTACAAAGACCTTCCTCTCAAAATGTATGAGCTCACACACTACTCGTTCCGCCGCGAACAATCCGGCGAACTCACGGGTCTCAAACGCCTCAGGGCGTTTTCAATGCCGGATATGCACACCGTCTGCGCGGACGACGAACAGGCAAAAGAAGAGTTCGAAAGCCAATTCCGCAAAAGCGCGGAGTGGAACATCGACTTGGGCATTCCAATTGAAGTCGCCTTCCGTGCGCAAACCGACTTCTTCAACAAGCACAAAGAATGGTACCAACGGATGGCAAAACACTTCGGCAAACCAATGCTGCTTGAACTCTTCGACGAACGCTACGCCTACTTCATAACCAAGTTCGAAATGAACTTCGTCGACTCGGCCAACAAGGCATCGGGATTAAGCACGGTACAAATCGATGTGGAAAACGCCGACACTTACGACATTTCATTCGTGGACAAAGACGGCAAGAAAAAAAGGCCGTTAATACTCCACGCCTCCATTCCCGGCGCAATAGAACGCGTCATCTACGCAATACTCGAACGCGAAGCAATGAAAATCAAGGCAGGTAAAACCCCTTCATTCCCGCTGTGGCTCTCGCCCACGCAGGTGCGCATCGTATCGGTTTCCGACGCCCAATTGGACTACTGCCGCGAGCTGTTGCAGGAACTGCGCGCAATGAACGTACGCGTGGACTTGGACGACCGTTCCGAAACCCTGCAGAAAAAAGTAAGGGCAGCCGAACTCGAGTGGGTTCCGTTCGTTGCAGTTGTCGGCGAAAAAGAAGTTGCCTCAAAAACGCTGAGCGTCCGCGTGCGCTCAAGCGGCAAGAACGAAAAACTCTCCGCAAAACAACTCGGCGGCCTGATCCGGGACGAAACCGGTTCAAAACCATTCGAAAAACTCTCGCTGCCCGTGCTGCTGTCAAAGAGGCCGGTGTTCGGAGGCTGAAACAAGTCGCGCTTAAAAGAGCAACTCCAGAGGTAAAGCTTGGTGCCCCCTTTAGTTAGGTGTGAACAAGTGATTCTGCGTTTTTAGCCAGGTAATCGTATTTCCGATGGAAGTCATGCGCTATCCGAAACAAGGAATAAAGGGCCTGCGCGTGAATGTCGGTCTTAAACAAATCGAGTACTGCAGTAACCGGCATGCATGTCTTCATTTCGTAGTCATGCAAATCGGTAGATTCCTTCATTCTCTTAAGTGGCATCAGAGTCTCTCTCTCTCGTTTCTTCGTTTCTCGTTGCGTCATTCTATCGAGTTTATTATCGCGCCTGGCGCGACCAGTGTGTTTTCGCCTAAGTGAATTCCCCTG
This sequence comes from Candidatus Micrarchaeota archaeon CG1_02_51_15, assembly GCA_001871495.1. Lineage (GTDB taxonomy): Archaea > Micrarchaeota > Micrarchaeia > Norongarragalinales > UBA8480 > UBA8480. Next base: position 56,277 of record MNVG01000044.1, on the reverse strand, counting down.
CCTATTACGCTGCCCAACTCGCTCCTGCGTGAGTCTAAGTGCTTGCCGTTCACGTTTACTTTGACCGTCTGTCCGTCCTTGCTGCGGCAGGACAACCTCGCGTTGCGACCTATCTTCGAATCCTCGCACAGTACTGAATAGGTTGCAACCGCGCCGTCTTCGGTCTTGCTTCCTTCAAGCATCACGCACGACTTCAGTTGCGCCGCGCCGACTGTGCAATTGTTTTCCACTACGTTGTCGCCCCTTAATTCGGCGCCACGGCCTATTATGCAGTTCTCGCCGACAAAGCAATTGCCTTGAATGAGTGCGCCGGCTTTGACTATGCTTCCTTTTCCAAGCCACAGTTTGCCGCCTATCTGCGCCCCCTCTTCAATCGTGCCTGCAATTTTAGGCTGCATTAGTTCGCTGCAGGCAAATGTGTTTGCGTCCAAGTAATTCCAATAAGTTCCAATGTCGTTCCAATATCCTTTGAAGTCTATTGCGCGCACGCGGTTTTCTGAAAAAAAGTATTGCAACGCGTCAGTGACTTCAATCTCGCCTCGCGGCGAAGGCTTTATTTTTTCAAGAAGTTTGAAAAAACTTTTCGGTGCATGAAACAAGTTGATGTTAATGGGCCCCGGCGTGCCGTCTGTAGGCTTTTCAACCACTCTTTCAATAAATCCCTTGCTTAGGTAATACGCGCCGTATGGGCTGCGGTCTGCCACGTTGCGTGTTACTGCAAACCACTCTTTCTTTATGCACTCTTCGGCCAATAACTTGAAAACAGAGGGGTGGAAGAAATTGTCGCCGTTTATCATCACTAACGAACCGCTTTCTACAACGGGCTCGGCCTGCAACAAAGCGTGGCCGGTGCCCATCTGCCGCGGTTGTTCTACAAAAACAACCCGGTCTGCGTAAGGCTTGCTTGAAAAGTAGTCGGTCACCTGTTCTTTCAGCTGACCTACTACCAGAATTATCTTGTTAGCATTGGGCAATGCGTTTTCAACAGTCCACTCCAGCACGGGCTTGCTTAGTATGCGTGCCATGGGCTTGCAAGTGGTTTCGCTAAGCGGCCAAAGCCTCTTTCCGTGACCGGCTGCCAGCACCACGTAATCTGGTTTCATCAAATCAATTTAAGACAAATTGTTTTTTATATATGGCGGGCGACAAACTCATTCTCGGGGAGAATTGATTAACATGACTGAAACGGTAGCTTACGAAGACTTTGCCAAACTCGACTTGCGCGTTGCACGTATAGTCTCCGCAGAACGCGTTGAAGGCTCAAACAAGCTCTACAAGCTATCAGTCGACCTAGGCGGCGAACAGCGGACTCTGGCTGCGGGCATAGCCGAGTATTACTCTGCAGAAGAACTGGTTGGAAAGCAGATAATCGTAGTAGCCAACCTGCAGCCGCGGCGCGTGCGCGGCGTGGACTCGCAAGGAATGCTTCTTGCAGCGGGTTCGGAAGACGGTTCTGTAGTCGCAGTGCTTTCTCCTGAAAAAGAAGTTCCTGAAGGGACTAAAATTACGTGAATGCAGCTGGAATGGGCGTAACGCAACCTGCGAGGTTAAGCAGGCTTTCGTACTTTATCACGCAGGTGTACTTGCGCCGCGCGTGCTTCAAATCCACGTCAAGCACCACAAAATTCCGCTGCTGCATTTCTTCAACCAACGCGTTAAGCGAGCTTTGCACTGCCGCTTCGCCGATTTTTCCGTCGAATTCCTTAACCAATACCTTCACTTCAACCAACTCCTGTATCGACATAGCTTGCGCTAGTCCTGTTTACGTCTTCTTCTGCGGGATGTAGGGGCAAAAACCCTCCAACTAAGCCAAGCTATAAATATGCAAGTCTAACGACCCGGCAAACCTTTTTATATTCTTTATTGTGGGAATGCAGCGGGTGTAAACGCCCCTGCAAAAGGCATGTTCATCAGGCTTTCGTACTTAATTATGCAAGTGTACTTCTTCTTTTCGCGCTTCAAATCCACGTCGAGCACTACGAAGTTCTTTTGCTTCATTTCGTGCATAAGCAGGTTCAAACCGCTTTGGACCGTAGCTTCTCCGAGCGAATTATCGAATTCCTTAACCAATACCTTCAAGGGGTTCACATCTGCATTTGATGGCTTTAGCACTGCAGTCGCCTGCCTAATAGTCGGCGTTTTTGCCTGTGCATTAAGTGGGTCGCGGAAAAAATTCCGAAAAAATCTGAAACTCTGATTGCTTACTGCGCTGCCTAATAAATAACCGTTTGAGGAAGATTTATAAATGTTAATTTTCGAACAACGAAAGGTTTATATATTGAAACCCAAATTCAGGGCGGGAGTGCCTTTTTCGGCCAATAGTTTTGTTAACTCGCGCGCAGCTTCGGGCGTTGCGCCCTTTCCTCGCGGGGCATAGTGTAGGCAGTCGAGGAATATGAAGTCGACCTTGCCTTCCAATGCTGCCGCGAGTTTTTCCGGATTTGAATGCAGGAAGGGGCCTACGAATGCGTAAGTGCGCAGGCCTGCGTCGTGCAGCGTTCCAAGCGCCTTGATGCGCGTTGATATTGGCGGCGCATGGGGTTCGAAGGTTTTTGCAATCGAATCGTCGTCCGTCGATATTGTAAGGCCGATAGTGGCATTGGAGAACTTCTTAAAGACATCGATGTCCCTGCAGACCAGCGGCGACTTGGTTAGTGCGCTTATTGGCCAGTCCGTATTGGCTAGGACTTCCAAGCAGGCGCGGGTAATCCCGTAATTTTCTTCAATGGGTTGCCAGGCGTCTGTTGCCGAACTCAGCAATACTGTGCCTCGTTTTGACTTCAGGAGCTCTTTTTCGAGAACTTCTGCAGCATTAGTTTTAACAAGCACTTCTTCGCCCCATTTTTTTCCGCGATTCCAAGGCATTTTCGGAACGTAGCAATAAGTGCAGGCATGGCTGCAGTTGGTGTAAGGGTTTATGCAGTAGTCGGTCAGCTTGGATTTGACTAGGACTTTCTTCGCAATGGTTTTGCATACCTTCAAGCAAATTCACTTCCTTCAAGTGCGTCGGCAGCTGTGGCCGGACATATTTTCACAAACTCGCCTAATGTGGCTTTCTTTAGCGGAATAGGGTAATAGTTTTCAAGGTGGGCTATCCAGTTGCCGTTAATGCGTTGGGTTACCAACGCGGTTTGCCGCGTAATTTTTTTCTTGCGATTGCGTAAACTCATTTTGTTGCATAATGCGGCGCAACGCCGCGTGCGTTCGGAAACGACTTCATCAGGAAGGAGTTTCAATGCGGCTGCAGCGGTGTTGGGCCGCGGCGAGTAACGCGAAACATTTACCACGTCCGGCGCGGCTTTCTTGATTACTTTAAGCGTTTGATTAAAGTCGTCTTCAGTCTCTGTTGGAAAACCGGTTATCGCGTCGGTTACAATAGTGCACTCTTTGAAGCGGTTGTGGAATGCGCTTGCAACTTGCAGGAAATCTTCTGCGCTGTGGTTGCGGTTCATTGCCTTTAACACGATGTTACTTCCGCTTTGCAAAGGTGCGTGCACGAACTTGTAGATCTTCGGGTTGTCGAATGCATCAAGCAACTCCGGGAGTATTCGAAGAATATGCTCGGGATTTGCCATTCCCACGCGGACCCTGAATTTTACGGGCAAGGCAGTCATTGCGTTCAATAGTTCTGCAAGTGTTGTATTGCAATCTAATCCATAACCGGCCGTGTCCTGTGCAGTCAAGTGGATTTCCTTCGCGCCTTTTGCTAGTGCGGTTTCACACTGTTGAACCACTTGCTTGGGGGGAATACTCTCCAGCCTTCCGCGCGCCAACCTCGTTTGGCAGAATGAGCAGCTGCCAAGGCAGCCGCGCGCAATCTGGATTGTCGCAGTAACCCCGTGAACTGCCGGTACTCGAGGAAGGAAACCTTCAATAGCAAGCGAACGGAATTGCTTGCCTTTAAACGCCGCACGCACTGCTTTTGCGAGCGCTGTTTGCGAATAGGTTCCGACGATGCAAGCTACGGGGTTTGCTTTGGAAATGCGTTCCGGCGTTGCCTGCGCAAGACACCCGGTTACGACTGTGGGAACGCGTTTTTTGGCAAGCTGCCTTAGGCGGTGGAGGATGCGGCTCTCAGTGGCGTTTTTGACTCCGCACGAGTTGATGATTATAACCTCTGCGTCAGATTGGCTGGTTGTGATTTCGGTTCCCTCGCGCTGCAACGCTTGCACTATTGAATCCGAGTCCACGCGGTTGAATGCACACCCGTAGGTTTCAATGAATGCTTTCATTGAATTTGTTGTGAATAATACAGGTATTAAATCAGGCGTGGCGAGGTTGTGTTTAAAATCCGGACGGTATTCACTTTTGTCGGTGTCTTATAGTGGCAAGGCTTACTAGAGAGTTTTTCAACGAATTGCATTCGGTTGGCGTTCAAGAGGCGGCCCAGAGGGTGCGGGAGCGCGTGCCAAAAAAAGGCAGTGTTGCTCCGCTGATTAAGGCATTGAGGGGCCATGCTTCGGAATTGCAAGAAGAAGGCAATTCGGAGCGTTTGATTCACTTCGTGAGAGTATTAGGCAAGGCAAGGGTCCGTTCGTTGGATAGCTTCGTGCAGGCGCAGTTGTTTCGGGGCACTATTGGCCTGAGGGTTGCGGCAGTGAAGTCGTTGCGTGATTTGCAGCACTCTCAGGGATTGAAGTTCGCGCTTTCGGACGAGGATGAAAGGGTGTGGAAGCCGGCTGCGGCTGCGTTGGCCAGGGTTGCCTTGCGGGGAAGTGATGAGGATGATCGCAGGGACGCGGTTAACGCGTTGGTTGCCGCGCACGGCGTAAAAGGGGGGCAGCGGCCTGTTTTGAGTAAGTTGCTTAGATTGCTGGCGCGCCAGATGCCGGGCCGACGTGATCCTAGATTGCTTGAAGTAGTTAATCGTGCTGTTAGTAAGTAGTAGGGGTCAGTTCTTTCAACTAATGGGGGGGCGCCGTCTTTTATTTTCTTTCGTGCTTTGTTTAATTATCTTAGAATATTTCAGGGGTTGGTTTCATGAGTTTACATTCGCATTCGGGGGGAAACGAAGCAGGTGCGTCGGCGTCCGAGAACAGTGCTTCGGATTTCGTGCCTTGGGTTGAAAAGTACCGTCCGTTAAAGCTCGCAGACGTTATAGGCCATGCAGCGATTTCCAACCGGCTTGAAGCGTACGTTAAGAGCAAGAACGTTCCGCACATGATTTTCAGCGGGCCTGCGGGCACAGGAAAGACTACGTCGTCGCTTGCGTTGGCGCGCGAGTTGTACGGCGACGAGTTCAGGCAGTCTTTCTTGGAGTTGAATGCCAGCGACGACCGCGGGATCGACGTGGTAAGGGGCAAGGTAAAGGATTTTGCGCGCACCCTTCCTTTAACCGACGTTCCGTTCAAGATTATTTTCCTCGACGAGGCAGATGCAATGACGCAAGACGCGCAACAGGCATTGCGCCGCACCATGGAGCGCTTCAGCGCAAACACTCGCTTCATTCTCTCATGCAATTACTCCAGCCGGTTGATCGAGCCTATTCAGAGCAGGTGTGCCGTGTTCCGTTTCAGTTCGTTGTCTGAAGAAGACGTCCGCCGCGTCGTTGCATTGGTTGCAAAAGGAGAGGGCCTCAAGCTCGAAAAGGCGGCTGAAGACGCCGTGGTTTACGTTGCCGAAGGCGATGCGCGCAAGGCCATAAACTGCCTTCAAGGCGCAAGCGTTTCGGGAGGCAGGATTTCCGAAGAAGATGTTTTCAAGATAAGTTCGCGCGCGCGGCCTGCCGAAGTAGGCAAGATGATAGAGTTTGCTTACGGCGGAAGGTTTTGGGAAGCGCGAAAGCTTTTGGACGACCTGCTGGTAAGGTACGGCATGTCCGGCGAAGACGTCATCAAGCAAATGTTCCGTGAGATTACGTGTTTGGACATTCCCGATAAGAAGAAAGTCCTGCTGGTAGACCGCGTGGGCGAATACGACTTCCGCATGGTCGAAGGAGCCGACGACCGCATCCAACTCGAAGCCCTCCTAGCCCAAATAATGCTGTTGGGTTCCGAACAGTAATTGCATGAAAATTTGCCTCTAAACGCGTTTCTGGCTAGTAAAATGTCTTTTTTTCCAAAAGAGGGCGATTTCAGGCGTTATTTTCGCTAACGGGGGTTTTTGTGCACTCTGTTTTGGTTGGGGCAAAGGTTTTTATGGGGGTTCTGGTTTAGGTTTTCGTTCGTTTTATTCAGGGTGGGAATGGCGTTGAGGGTGGCTATGATTGGTTGGGAGTTTCCGCCGTTTATGAGCGGCGGTTTAGCCACGCACTGTTTTTATTTGACTCGTGAACTTTCGAAGTTGGGGGTGGAAATCGATTTTTTCATGCCGCGCACGCGCGAGCCAGTGTCGGTTTCTTGGATGAATGTAATTCAAGTTGATTTTTCTTCTTTTAGCGAGTTTGGTGCAGCAGCTGTTTTTGGGGGGGAGTCCGAGTTCCGGGAGTTCGGGCCTTACCGTGATTTTTGTAGGAAGGAGTTGAAGGCGGTTCGACTGGAAAAAGGAGTAGTGTCTCCAAGTGGGGTTGACGAGGCAATGGTTTCGCCTGCCGGCCTTGGTTTTTTCGAGGCGGTTAACAAGTATAATTCGTTGTGCGCAAAGTTGGTTGCGCTTTACCATTGTCGGCGCAAGTACGATTTGGTTCATTGCCATGATTGGATTACTTTTCGTGCGGGCGAAGCAGTTGCTTTAGAGTGCGGGGTTCCTTGGGTTGCAACCGTGCATAGTACAGAGTATGACCGTACTGGAAACTTGTGGCCGTTTGAATGGATTTTGGGTATAGAGCGCCGCGGCGTTAGGGCAGCCGACTTGGTTTTGGCAGTAAGCAACCGTACTGCCGAGCAGTTGGTGGAACGGTTTGGTGCGGACAGACGGAGGTTAAGGGTTTTCTATAATGCTATTGATGTCGCGCCGTTTGCAAACAAGGCTTTTAGGCGGGAGGACTTCGGTTTTCCTGCTGATTCCAAGATTGTTTTGTATAACGCGCGTTTGAGCGTGCAGAAGGGGCCTGAGGTTTTCTTGCGGGCTGCTGCGCGGGTTCTGGAGAAAGAGCCTCGTGCGCGGTTTGTGGTAAGTGGAAGCGGGGATTTGCTTCCGCGCTTGACAGAGCTTGCAGTTGACTTGGGTATTGCAGGCAAAGTGCGTTTTGTGGGTTTCACCCCCTTTTGCGACATTCCCGTACTGTATGCTGTGAGTGACGTTTACGTCCTGCCGAGTGTAAGCGAGCCTTTCGGGATTACTGTGCTGGAGGCAATGGCGTCTGGCACGCCGGTAATCGTTTCGAAGACGTCAGGGGTAAGCGAAGTGGTGAAGAATTGTTTGACGGTTGATTTTTGGGATGTTGACGGCATTGCGTCAAGGGTGTTGGGCGTGTTGAAGTATGCTGTTTTGAAACAGGTTTTGGGAGAGGGAGGGCGCGAGGAGGCTCGGGGTTTGTCGTGGGACAAGACTGCTAGTGATGTGAAGTGGTTTTATGGCCAGGCTATTGCAGGGTTGGGGGGTGAAGTTGTTGGCTAGCATATGCTTGTATTTTCACGTTCACCAGCCGTTTAGGTTGAAGCAGTTCAATGTTTTTGGCAAGAGGGGGCATTGTTTGCGTAGTGCTTACTTTAGTGAGGAGGTCAACAAGCATTATTTCGAGAAGGCTGCGCGCCAGTGTTATTTGCCTGCGAATAAAGTGTTGTTGGATGCGATTGAAGAGACTGGCGGCGCGTTCAAAGCCAGTTTCAGTATTACTGGCACATTCGTCGAGCAGGCGCGGCTGTTTGTTCCCGAGGTGCTCGATAGTTTTCGGGCGTTGGCGGAAACGGGTTGTGTGGAGTTCGTGGGCGAGACGTGGGGGCATTCGCTTGCCGTGCTTTACGCCGACTCTGGAGAATTCAGGGAGCAGGTGCGTATGCATTCGCGCATGCTTCGTGATGAGTTCGGAGCACGGCCGAGTGTTTTTAGGAACACTGAATTGATTTACTCGAATGACGTGGGTCGCGAGGCGCGTGCAATGGGTTTTGGAGCAGTGCTTGCCGAGGGTTTTGAGACTGTGTTGGGCTGGAGGTCTGCGAATTTCGTTTACCGCGCTAGGAACAACGGGCCGAAGCTGTTGTTCCGTAATTACAGGCTGAGCGATGATGTGGGTTATCGTTTTGGCGCAAGGTGGTGGTCGCAGTGGCCGTTGACTGCCGACAAGTACGCGTCGTGGCTGGCTTCTGCAGAGGGGGATACTGTTAATTTGTTCATGGATTACGAGACGTTCGGAGAACACCATTGGCCCGGAAGTGGGATTTTCGGGTTTTTGAAGCACTTGCCGCGCGAGTGCAGGAAGCGGGGTTTGGAGTTCCTGTCGGTTGGTGAAACCGCTTCGCGTTATTCTGCTGTTGATGAAGTGGACGTGCCGTTTGCGTTGAGCTGGGCTGATTTGGAGCGCGATGTGAGCGCGTGGCTGGGCAATAAGTTGCAGCGCGCGTGTTTTGCCGAGCTTGAATCGTTGAAGCCGTTGGTCGAAAGCGCGGTCGCTGTTGAAGGAGGCGAGAGCGGACGGGAGTTGCTTGACGTTTACCGCAGGCTGCAGACTTCCGACCACTTGTATTACTTGTGCACTAAGTCTTGGGCGGATGGGGACGTTCACAAGCACTTCAGCCCTTATAAGGAATCGAGTCCTTACGAGAATTTCATTAATTACATGAACGTGTTGCAGGACTTCAAGGAGGAAGTATGCCGTCGTGCGCAGGCAAGCGCGGCGTCCGTTGTTGGCGCCAAGTCGGTTGAGGGAATTGCGTTAAAAGAGGGATTGGTTTGAAGAAGGTTTTGTTTTTGGTGACGGAGTTGCAGAAGCCTGTAGGTGGTTTGTACCGTTATGCAACTGAATTGTTTCCTGCTTGGAAACACGCGGTTGAACAAGGTAAGGTTGGCTTGGAGCCTTTCGTGCTTTCTTTGCGCGACTCTGGGGTTCTGTTGAGGGACTTGAAGCCTTCGCCAGAGTTTGCCCAATTCGTTGAAGCTAACAAGGGAATGAAGGTGTACGAAGCGGTGCGTGGCGGGATAAAGTGTTTTTTCCTGGAGTCTTCGCTTTCGGAGGGCGAGCGCGATGCCTTCCACAAGGAGTTGTGGGACAAGTTCCGCATACGTTCTGAGAAGTCGGCGAACTGGGATTTTTACCGCAAACTTAATTCTTTTTGGAAACATGCTCCGGCTGTTGCCGAGTTTTGGCAGCAGAGGCATTCAAAAGAAGGTATTGCATTGGTTGATGCGCAAGACTGGCTGGCTTTTCCGGCCGGTTTTCTATGCAGAGAGCGGCTGAAGGTTCCGTTGGTTTGTCGTTTTCATTCGGGCGAGTTCGGCAGGAGTTTGGGCAAGCCCGATGCGGATAATGCGGTTTTGTTCATTGAGGCAGCTGCCTTTCAAGAAGCCGATTTCGTGCAGGGTGTTTCAATAAGCGAAGCTAAGTTCGAAGCCTATAACCTATTGCCTTTGAAACAGTCTATAACTGCCGAGCTTGCGGCAGTAAAGACGCAGAAGTGGGCTCAGGAACAGGCTTGGCGCGACGAGTGTTTTGAAAAGTTTTCGTTGCTTGAGCCAGAAGACCTGAGTTTGATTGCGCAGTGTGTCGGCGGAATAACCAACGGGATTATCCTAGATGACTGGCGCAATGTTACTCCCGAGCGCATCAAGTTCGGAAGGACGGTTTTGCGGAAGCTTTTGCCCGAAAAGCAGAAGTTCGTTTTGTTCATGGGCCGGGCAGAGTGGCGCAAGGGCATCGATCATTTGCTTGAGGCTTTTGAATTACTAAGAGACTCTTCAGTGGGCCTCGTTGTGAGCTCGCGCTTGAGCGAAGACGAGTACCGTAAATATTACGCCAAGATCGTTGCACTGGGGTTGGCAAAGGACGTCGTGCTTTACAACGGCTGGGTGGAAGAGGATTTGAAGAAGTCGTTGTTCTGCGCGTGCGACGTACTTGCGCTTCCCTCGCTTTACGAGCCCTTTGGGTTAGTGACTTTGGAAGGGCTTGCAGCTGACTTGGCCGCCGAACTCAACGGCTTCGTCGGTCCGGTGGTAGTCGTAGGCGGTAATGGCGGCATGAAGGAAGTAATTCGCAACGGCGTTGACGGCTTTAAAGTTCCAATGGAGCGCGAGTTCGAGTTGAAGCCGGCGTTGCTTTCAAGGATTTTGAAGATTGCACTCAACGACGAAAAGCTGAGGCACAAGATAAGTGCAGGCGGTGCGCGTAGAGTGCAGCAAAAGTACTTCAGCTGGGCGTACATAGTAGAACGGATTTTCGAGGCTTACTCCAATGCGCAGGCGAATTACGCAACTTGGCACGGCAACGGCGATGCAAAGCCTCCCTTGGATATGTCGGCGGAGTTTTTACACTGTCGTCACGTTGCCAAAGGCGTTTTGCGCGAGGCACTAAAGGAGGCGAAAACCAAATCGGTTTCCGGCGTTAAAGAGGTGAAAAAGTGAATTGGTTTCAATAGAACAGTATTTCGGAGAGTGTGCGGGCGTGATTTGGCGCGCGCTTAACGGAAAAGCGCCGCAGTCCCTTTCGCAGTTGTCGCGGTCTACCAAGCTTTCTCCTGCAAGGCTGAATGCCGGATTGGGTTGGCTGGCTCGCGAAGGCAAGCTGCAGGTGGACGGCGATGCTCCGTTGCGTTATCGGTTTTCGTTGAAGTGAGATTCGGATGCAGGCAATTGAAAACGGGGTTGCAGTTTGTTGAACGTTCGTGAAGTGTGCGTTGAAAAACAGGCTTCAGAGCTTGAAGCAGACGGATTTGCCCGCACGTGCAGGATTCTTTTGCGTGGGCGTTCTGCCGAGTTTGGGCAGTCAGTGCACTCTGTTTCCGTAGACGGCTTCATTTGCCCCAACCGCGACTATGCCTATGAAGGGCTTTGTGCAGAAGTCGGCACTGAAAACTGGAAGCTTTTGGACGCGCTTCCGTTTGCCTTGCGTGATTCGAAGGGCAATTCCGTTGTATTATCGCCCTTGCGTGTCAAGGTTTTTCCTTGGAAGGCGCAGTATTTCTATTCTGCTCCGCAAGGAGAATTGTGCGTGGAGTACCTGCTTTTTTCTTTAGGCCGTTGCTCTTTAGGCGTTTGTTTCGAACCCGATTCTGCGCTTGCAAACGCCTTGGGGGCAGGTGCTTCTATTGTAATCCGGCCGTTAGTTGACTTGCGTCACATGTATGCCTCTTCTTCAGCCGGCGCTCACTCTTGTATTGCAAAAGACGGCGCGTTGGAAGTCAGTAAGGACGGTTGCCGCTTGTTATTGTCGGGTTCTAAAGTAAGGCGCGTTTCTCCAAGCTTCGGCGAACGTCATTGGTTTTACAAACTGGGTAGCGGAAATCGCGAACGTTGTGCAGACGGTTTCGCACGGTTTGTAGGAGAATCGCGTTTGCTGCGTGAAGCTGCCGAGGTAGAATTGGGTTTTTCAGGCGGTCGCGCCGTGCTTTGGGTTTCGGTTTCAGCGGGCAATCGAAGAAAGCGCTCTTGCGGCGTTGAACTGCCTTTTGAGTGGGAGCGGCTGGAGCTGCTGCGGCTTTCGCGTTATTCCAAGCCGTTTCAACCTGCGTTCGAAGAAGCCCAGAGCAAGTGGGGTAAGGCGACGGCAGTTGCTTTGAGCGGCAGGCTGTTGTGCCTGTTGGACAAGTTCGAGTGGAACGGGTTTCCCGATGCTGGCGCGTTTTGGTTTCGCAACGCGTGGTTCCGCGACGCTTTCGAAGGCCTGAACGTCAACTTCGACTTGTATTACACGTGCAGGAAACGTGCGTTGTCCAACATGGTGTTCAATGCGCTTTCCCTTGAGAAAAACGGTTTGGTGCCCAACAAAACAGCTGAAAAAAACGGCGAAGCTCCGTCATTCAATTCACTAGACGCAACGCTGTTGGTTTACTTGGCAGTAATCAAGCTTCTGCGCAAGAAACGCGACCGCGTGTTGTTAAAGCAATTGCGGGACTCTGCGCGTTCTACCATTGCTTCGTTTGCAGGCGGCAAGGCAGGCATTCTCCTTGACGAGCGGGGTTTGTTGAAGTGTCCTGCAAACTTTGGTTGGATGGATTCCATGCGTTCTGTTGATGCAGGCGGGTCCGCGGCAGTATTTCCTTCTCGGGTTCCGAAAGAGTGCGTAAGTAATGCCTTTGCAGAATTCGGCGGCAACGCGGCAAAAATTTCAGTTGCACTCAATTCTCCTTCCTTCTACTTGGTTGAATGCAACGCCTTGTGGCTTGCCTTCTTGAAGGAGCTGCTGGACTTTGCTTCCGACGACGACTTGACGGAAGTGCAGGAAATAGTCGATAGGGTGGAATCTAATTTCAAGGACTTTTTCATGATGGGTAACGGGTTGCTTTCGCAGTGCGTGTCCTACGGAGGCGTAAAAGCAGCCGAGGAGTCGAGCGCTTCACTTGTTTCAATGGCATTGCTGCCTTCGGTTTTTTCCAACTCCGAAGTGAACCTCGCGCTAGAAACTGCCTCGAACACATTATTCGTTCGCAATAAAGGTCGCTTGTTCGGCTTGCTTTGCCGGAATTACGGCGAACGCGTTTTCACCGGCGATGCCGAATACCACGGGGCAGTGGTTTGGCCTCGCGACTCGCCTTACTTGCTTGCGTTATTACGTCGTCTGGGTAGGGAAAAAGAGGCAGAGGAACTGATTATTTCCGCACTAGACCACCAGCAGTCCGAAGCAGCGGTTTTCTTCAACTCGGAACTGCTTTCGCCCGATTTCGGAACCGCGCTTGTTCCAGTCAAGAACCCCTGCCAATACTGGAGCCAGTGGACGCAACCAATGCTCGAATTCCTCAACTATCGTCAAACGACGAACAAATGAGGTTGAGGTGAGTATTTATATTTGGGCAAATGCTCTTGATTTTACCCAATCTAGAAGGTTGCTCATGAGGTGAGCCTTTGAAAATGTCGAAAAACACGATGCCGATGGTAGGCGTTTACGCCTTCATTCTCGGCTTGATAGTATCCATAATTGGAGCGTTTTATTACCAAACGTGGATGCCTCTCTTGCTGGGACTCATCGGGTTAGTAGTAGGATTGCTTAACGTAAGCGACAAGGAAGTAAATTCGTTCCTTATTGCAACCGTTGCATTCCTGTTGAGCGTAACCAGCCTGTCTGTAGTGTACGCGTCAATATTCCCTCAACTCGGGGTAATATTCAGCCTCTTTGGAGCAATGGTTGCGCCTGCTGCGGCAATAGTCGCCCTTAAGGCGATTTATGCGCTCGCACGCGACCAGTAGGAAATAGCTTGTTTTTCGGGCGGCGTTTGCCGTCCGCGTTTTTATTTTTTTATTCCCGACTAATCAGTAACCGAGTTTGTACCTTAAGAGCGCAGCTGCCTTAAACGCCTTGAACTCTGAACCTGCGTCGTCGTCGGAATTGAATATGACTATCTTTGCACCCCGCTGCTTTGCCTTTTCAAGCACTTTCCTTGCGTCCGCGTTGCGTCGCACGAGTTCGTCTAGTACCAGCAGTTCCGCGGTTGCACCTGTTTCAACTGCCGCGTTAACCTCGTCCAAGCCGTAAACCGACAACCCGTCGTCGCGGCCCAAACTGGCTTTAAGCCTTTCAAGCGCGGCATACTCTTCTTGAAGTTTTTGCGCGCCAAGAATGCGTTCCAAAATCCCTTTTTTGAGCAGTTCGTGCACTCCATTGCGCTCGGCGTTGGAACAGTGTTCCCAAGCGATTTTTTTCGCCATGTTCGGCTCACGGTCGGACAGGAACTTTTTGAACTCGTCTTTGGTAAAGCCCGGACCTGCAACCACTAACTGCCTGTCTTCGCCGTCCTTTTGCTTAAGCAACGCAGTTGCTTCGGCCAAGAAAGACTTTTTCTTCTCCGTAAACGAGTCGGGGTCGCGTTTGCTTGCATGACAACGGATCTCCGGTCCGAACCGGATGCCCGTATTGCGCAGTTCGGCGAACAACGCTTTTTCGTCGTCCATAACTACAACCACTGCGTGGGTGGAACGGCTGTGCTTTTTGGCTTCGTCCAAGACGCTTTCGTGGAACGAGTTAAGCTTTTTAGCGACTTCAACACGTTGCATGGGCTCCAAATCAAGGGTGTGGAACTCACCGTGGGGACAAAACTCTTCAGGCGTGCCTGCAACGATTGCGCCGGTCAAGCGCAGTTTGTTGGATTGTTCGGCGAACTCAACTGATTCCACGCGGATTTGGATATTAACTGCTTTCTTTTCTCCGGACGCGGCTTTGAGGCTGTCTTGAACCTTGAAGAGCCGAAAAGACCTGCCGGTAACCAAATCGCCTTTTTCAATCACTTTAGTCAAGTGCCACAAGTCTTCAATGGACTGTGGTTCGACAACTAAAATGTCGTCTTTACGGTCCAGCTTCAGTATTTTCATTTGCTTTATCCACTTGAATATTTTATGGATCAGGAAGTATAAACTGCAATCGGTAAGCCCTTTGGAAAATATCACGGGCAAATGATGGTGCAGTTTCCTGCGCCTCCATTGTTGGGCGTGCACACGTTGTTTGCGTTAGATTGATAACACTTGTTGTAATCGCAAGTGTTGCTCGTGCTGAAGGCGCGTTCGACTTTACTTATGTAAAACCGTACGTGTTCTGGTTGTACGCGAAATTTTTCTGAAACACGTTACTACCGCCGTAGTTCCATAAGTAGAAACCGTACGTTCCGCCCGTAATGTTGTTGTAAGAAAAGTTGTTGTAACCAGGGCTTGCGCTTGAATCATCAATGCTTTTGCTCGAAATCGAGAAAAACTTGTTGCAGATTACGTTGGAATAACTCATTGTGCTTGCAGTTCTAATGCCGCTGTCGAAACCGGTTACGTTGTTGTCTGAAATGTTTACGTAAGCCATGACTCCGCCGCCAGGGCACTTTATTCCATACGTACCGACTCCCGATCCTGCTATTGTGTTGTTGCTTATAGCTGAACTGTATATTTTGTAGATGTACGCGCCGTAATGCGCGTTGGCGACCAAAGTAAAGTTGAACGAGTTCGAGTCGATTGTCATAAAATACCCTTGGTACAAGTCAAGGCCGTAGTAACTGGCTTTCGGGTTGTTAATAAAATTGGATGAAATAGTGGTGTGGTTTACCTTGTCTAGTGCAAGGTTGCGTTGGTCGCTGTCCATTATCAGGTTATCGTGGATTTTGATGTACGCGTTTTGATTGAGCCAAAGCGAGTATATTGCGTTGACGAACCGTTTGATTGCGCAATTGGTTATGTTTATGTTCTCTCTTCCTGCACTCAACATTATTCCCTTGCCTACTTTGGTAACGCCGTCCGATTCATAGTTTTGGCAGTCAAGCGACACGTCGTTTGCATTTATGGTGACTCCGTCGGTTCCCGTACACGTGAGGTTGTCCGTAAGCACGTAGTTTCCCGAAGATGCTATTGTCGTTCCGTAGCCGCCTATTATCGTAGGGGGCTGGGTGAGGGTAGACGAGTAGTCTGCACTAGCGTGTACCGTTGCAGTAGAGTTAGAGCACTTTACGTTCCACGTTATTGTAGCCGGATGGGCGCCGGCAGTGGTGTTGCAAATTAAGGTGTTCGCCAAACCCGAGGTTATTGCCGTTGCGTTGGAAGTGCGTTCGGCGCTTGCGTCGCTCTGATTGTTCCACAGGCTGCAGTTAGCGAAAGTCGCGTTCGACGCGGCCGGCGTGTAGTTATAGCTTATGTTGGCGTTTCCCGAGTAAGACCCGCCGTTAGGCGCGGACAACGAAACCGATATTTCGGGAAGTACTTCCGGAGTAAAATCGTCGCAGGCGCTTGCATTGCCAAGCGACCAAGTGGCGTTTTGTGCAGAGTTGCCGTTCCAGTAATACGCATAACAATGGTCTTTTTCGTAATTTGGAATTGAATTAAGTTCGAGCACCAGCTTGTCGTATGCCAGAAGGTATGCTTCTAGTAGTTTTGTGGGGTTCGAGTACTTGTATATCGTGAATCGCAATACCGTTCCGCCTGCGTTCATTACCCAAATCGGTTTACAAACAGTCAGCTGGTAGGTTGTCTTGCAGGGCACGTCCGGATTTTCTTCGGCAGTAAAATTGGAGTAAAGCAGGTACTTCGGGGTTGCCACTTCCACGTTGCTTAATGCGTCGACGTTCAATCCGGAATCATGGATGTTTTCATTGCTTTTTGCAAGCAAGCCGCTTTTCAATATCACTATCGAAATTACTCCTATTATCAAGATGCCCACTAGTATCAAAAGGTATTCCAGGCTGGATCGTGCTTTTACATTAGATATTAAGAGTAGCCCGTACCGTAACCTACGTTTTTTTAACTCGCATTCGTCTTAAATAATTGTAAGTCGCGTCGGTTAAGTTGGTTGAGGAGTTGGTTTTAAAGTGGCGGGAGTTAGCAAGGCGGGCGTAGTTTCTTTGGCAGTCGGCTTGCTGTTGATGTTTGCAGTGTGGTTCCTGGCTTTCTTCAAAGGAGAGTTTATGGCCAGTTTGGCCGCACTGGCTTTCAGCGCAGTTGCAGGCGGACTATTCCTGTTCGGGCTGTTGTTATTCCTAATTGGCTTGCTTATACTGGCGCTCTAAACGGCGTTGGTTTGATGCCCGGCTAGCTTATCGAGTTCCGTGGCAGGTGTTTTCGTTTATGAGAGTTGCAGTAATAGGTCGTGAAAAATGCACTCGTGAAGTGTGCGGCTACCAATGTTTTAAGGTATGTCCCGGCGTGAAAATGCACGAGGAAGTAATCGTAATAAGTGAAGACGGTTTTCCGGTAATCGACGAAGTGCTTTGCTCGGGTTGCGGCCTATGCGTCAAAAAATGTCCGGTTTCGTGCATCAAGGTAATCAACTTGCCTGGTGAAAGCGGGGCGCCTACTTTTCAATACGGCCCCAATTCGTTCAGGTTGTACGGCTTTCCGCTGCCTAAAGAAAAGGCAGTGGTTGGAATAATAGGAGTAAACGGAATAGGCAAGACCACTGCATTGCAATTGCTTTCCGGTTCGTTAAGGCCCAACTTCGGCCACTTCAAGCGCGGCGCTTCATTAGACGAACTAAAAAAAGAGTTTCGCGGCAACGAAGTCCAAGCTTATGTCGAAGCGCTGGAGTCTGGAGGAATGAAGGTTGCCCACAAGCCCCAGTACTTGGACAAGCTCGCCTCCCTTAAGACGACTGCAGGCAAGGCGTTGAAGGAGTGTGACGAACGCGGGGTTGCAACCCAATTGGCTGAATTGCTGGAATTGAACGCGTTTTCCGAACGCAGCCTCGGCGAACTCAGTGGCGGCGAACTCCAGCGCTTGGCAATCGCCTGCACCATGGCGCGCAGTGCGCAAGTCTATTTTTTTGACGAGCCTTCAAGTTACTTGGACGTGCGCCAGCGCATGGTTGTCGCTAGGGCAATTAGGTTGCTTGCCGAAAACACTGCGGTTGTAGTTGTCGAACACGACTTGGCTTTGTTGGATTACCTGAGTGATTTCGTGCAAGTGCTTTTCGGTTCCAAAGGAGCTTACGGCGTAGTATCGCGGCTTAAAGCCAGCCGCAATGGAGTAAACGAATTCCTTTCGGGTTACTTGAAGGACGAAAACATGCGTTTCCGCGACTACGGAATACGCTTCGAGCGCGGCGCGCCCCGCAAATTCAACGCAAAACCCAAGTACACTTATTCCGCACTGAAAAGGCATTTCGGCGAAAGCGGGTTTTCACTCGAAGCCGAGGCAGGCGGTTTCTCCGACTCGGAAGTAGTCGGCATCCTCGGCCCCAACGCAATAGGCAAAAGCACTTTCGTCAAGCTCCTTGCGGGAGTCGAGCAGGCGGACGAAGGAAGCGGCTTCGAACAAAAGCTTTCAGTAGCCTACAAGCCGCAATACCCGTCTTCCGACTTCGAGGGGACCGTACGACAAATGCTTGAGTCGCAAAAAGGATTCGACCGCGAGACCTTCGACGCCGAAGTCCGTTCGCGCCTGGAAATAGCCGAACTGCTTGACAAGGAAGTCAGGCACTTAAGCGGGGGCGAACTCCAGCGACTTTCCATTGCCGTTACGTTGTGCAATAAAGCAGGCGTGCGCTTGTTCGACGAGCCCTCGGCGTTTTTGGACGTTGAACAGCGTTTGCACGCAGCCGACTTGATCCGCAGGATTGCCGACAAGACCGAGGTTCCGTGCTTCGTAGTCGACCACGACTTGGTATTCATAGACCGCGTGAGCGACCGCGTAGTGCTCTTTGAAGGCACCCCTTCAAAACAAGGAAAAGCGCTTGCGCCCGCAGGCCTGCGCCAAGCAATGAATTCCTTCCTGAAGGGAATGGACTTGACTTTCCGCCGCGACGCCGAAACCGGGCGCCCGCGGGCGAACAAGAAAGGCTCGCAACTAGACGAAGAACAACGCCAAAAAGGAGAGTATTACTACGCGGGTGGCGAGTGACTTCTACGGGTTTACTCGCGTTGGGAATACCTACCTTCAGATGCTGCCTTTCTCACCAGAATCCGTCAGTGGGTTAGTCTCGGATCGCGGGGATGAAGCGACAGTTCAGTCGTCTTTGCAGTGGGCCGTCTTCCTTTCAAACCCAAGTGCACCAAAGGAGTGCGCATGACCCTAAATTCTTCAGGTTGGTAGTAGGGATACAACCTTAATTCCCTTAATTCATTACTCGCGTAGTCTCTGTAATGTTCTAAGTCCCTTGGTATTAGCTTACCTCGCATTGTCGTAAGCAACATTGAGTGTGCTTGGTCCGAGTTTAATCCGTATGGTTCGTAAGGGTGCTCTAATGCCCTAATATTGGTTATGCGGCCGTACGCAAAAGGATGCCCCAAATCTGTTACCTTGGGGTTTTTCAACGCGTCTACCAGCCGTTCGGCGTTGGCCGTATCGGCCGAAACTCCCGCGTCGGGCACTCCTATTATTCCCAAACTTATTCCGGGGTAGCCGTGTATCTCCGCAGTCCGTAGCGCGGAAAGCATGTCTTTTAGAAGGTCTCTTTTGTGGTCTATAAGTTTCACCCTGCCGCTATCTTTCCTAGTTATCCGTTTCAACGTGGTGTCGTCGTCCAAGTGCAGGTAGGCCGCGTTTGTTCCGCCGTGGTATGCTGCGAGCAAGGAGAGTTGGTTGCGGTTTGTTCCGTAATGGCCGTCTTTTGGAACCAGTTCCGACCGAGTCTCCCGTATTTCTGAAGAATTGCCCTTGTTGATCGCGCGCATCAACTGGGTGAGTTTGTTGCTTTCTTTGGGGTAGTGGTGGATTGGTAGCCCGTATTTTTTGGAAAGGCGGGCGAGCAGTGTCCGGTTGTGTTCCGTGCGTTCCGAACTTGAAGTGTCGTAAACTACTACTTCGACGTTTGTGGTTGAATCGCTTGGCTTGTTTGAGTATCGAGCGTAATGTTATTTTCAGGTAGGGACGGGCAAGTGGGAATCATCACCACCAACTTCCGTTCCGGCGCGGTTCTCTCTTTTGGAAGCAGGCGGTAAACGGGGGTGGGCTTCATTAATAGGAATCAAAGACGGCAAGCAAATTAAATCCCGTCGCCGCATCTTTAAGGGGCGTGGATCAGTGCAATGCTTACGTTCGTGTAATCGTCCATTGCAATGAACCTGGTAGTGGCGCCTTGTTTTAGCGCGACTATCCATTTTGCAGATGGGTTTGATTGGCTAAACGTGATTGTTTCGGCCGCGCTTATTTCGGGGCAGTATTCGCGTACGGCGTTGTAAGAAAGAGGGGTTTGGAACGCGCAGTAGTAGCCTTCCTTGGATTCCTGTGTCTGGGCGTAGGCGATTATTGCTTCTACGCGGTGGCCTATTGGCTTGCGGGCTTCGCAGGTTGAAACTATTTTTTCTTCAATGAACGACATGGGCATCAGAGTGTAGTAGCGCCGTAGGAGCTTGGGGCAGGCGGTGTGCGGGTTTAACTCTATTTCGGCAGTTGCTTTCCATTGTTCGCCGCTTTCAACCAAGCTGGTTATATGCGTAAGCGAGTCGCGGTCGTAGTTGGTTCGCGCGTCGTCTTCTACGAATTTGTTGGCTAAGTCCAAGCTTATTCCGGAAGGTGTTTTCGAGGCGTTTGCCTGCAGCAGGCCTGCGTAAGGGAGGACTATTAGCGCAAGGACTAGGAATAAGAGCGCCCACAAAAGTACCTTGTTTTGCATTGTTCTACTGCCTCGTAGCGGATAAAGTATTAGTTTCGTGTTTCTTATTAATTTTTGGGAAGGGCTTGTTTTGAAGAGTTTTGCAAAAGCGGAGGAACGTTTAGCCTATTAAGCACTGGTTTATCGCTGCTTCGGAGCTGTTTAGTGCGCTGCAGTTGGTGAAGTTGTAGTACATGTCAGAGCTTTGGTCTATGCTGCTGTAACTGGGAGAAACGAGAAAGCCCTTGGTTATTGCTATTATGATTACGGTTATGATCAACGCGCCTGCGATTAAGAGTATGTATTCTATTGATGTCTGTGCTTTTTCGTCCATTAAGTTCACCTGTTCAAAAGCGCTTTTATCACCATTGCTATTGCCGCCACTACCACTACTGCAAGCGCGACTAGGAGTATGTATTCTATTGATGTCTGTGCCTTTTGTTTCATTCCTTGTTTCCTCTCTCACGAGTTTATTATGAACGTGCTGAACAGTTTTCCGATTATGTAAATTACCATTATTGCAACGAATGCGAATGGGAAGTAGACGACGTATTTTATTATCCTTCCGTCACGTATGAGTCCGAGTGCGAGCAGGGTTATTACCGATTGTATTGCCAGGAATGTCAGCAGTAGCTGGTCCATTGCGGCAAGCCGCCATTCGTAAAGCGGTTTTTGGTCTGAAGGCGAGACGAACCCGAAGGAAAGAAAGGTTGCCATTGCCGAGTCTTCGGCTGCCAAGCAAGGCACGTTACACTGGCTTAGGGTAAGGTTATTGCTGAGCGAAGTTTGTCCGAAGCCGCCGCTGGTGGCGATTCCTACGCTCATGTACTCTACTATTGACATTGTGAAGCCGAAGATGAACGGTGACAGCAGCAACCCGGATATTACTAGGAAGGCCACGTGCATTACTGTTCTGGCCTTGCGTTCGCGGCCGATTCTAAGCACGTCGCGGGCGTCTTC
Source organism: Candidatus Micrarchaeota archaeon CG1_02_51_15 (assembly GCA_001871495.1). GTDB lineage: Archaea > Micrarchaeota > Micrarchaeia > Norongarragalinales > UBA8480 > UBA8480. The sequence continues at coordinate 35,300 of MNVG01000044.1, read as the reverse complement.
GGCGATTGCGTTCATTACTTCCGCAAGTCCTGCTCCTGCGCGGCGCGCGTCGATTATTATTCCGGCCGTGCGCATGAACAGCCGCGAGCCGGTTACTTCCGCAGTGTCGCGCAGCACGTCGTCAAACGGCTTTCCTTCGCGCAGTTGCTTGAGGGAAGTTTTGAGCTCTTCGCTTATAGGGCCGTATTCCGAGTTGGCTACTTCTTCGAGGGCGCTTTCGGTTGTCCCGCCTGCTTTGAGTACTAATGCCATGTGTTTGAGGGCGTCGGGAAGGCTGGAGTCTATTACGTCTATGCGGTTGTTGCGCAACGTCATGGGGATTCCGAAGGTCATGCTTATTACTGCAAAGAATATTGCGCCTATCAACAGGCCAGTGCTTTGCTGTAGCTTGGGCGGCAGGAACTGGATTAAGGCAAATGCCGTAAATGAAGCCGTTATTGCCAGCACGAACATTAGGAGCACGAATAGTGGGAAACTGATTTTCAAGCCGGTTGCCAAGTAGTACTTGCGCATTGCCTCGTATCGTCTTACAATCTTCTGTTTTAGCGTCATTTGAGGGTCATCACATTGAAGTGGGCTCCATTGTCTTTATTATCACGATTATTCCGACTACCATCGCAATTACGCCTGCGAATGCTCCGAAAACCATTATGAATGCAACTCCGCCTCCGAATAACGGGAGTTGGGCGACCGAAGAGAGGATGGTGAGCATTACCGGCGCGACTACTGCGGTCATGATATAGAAAATGCTGATTATGTTGAGCAGTTCGGTAAAGTCGCGTATTTTCATGCGGCTTTCGAACGCAATGTCTTCTGCAATGCTTGAAATTATTTCAGCCAGGTTTCCTCCAGTGCGCAGTGCGCGGGTTATCTGGATTACCGCACGCCGCAAGCCACGCGAACGGTTTCGGGAAGCAAGCTTAAGCAAAGCGGATTCCGTGCTTTCACCGCCTTCGAGTTCGGCAAGCGTACGCTTTACTTCCTGTGTCAAAACCCCGTAATCGGTGGTTCCCAGTGAGGTGAGCGCGCGGTTCAAGCTTACGCCTGCTTTGATCTGCGTTGACAAGTGCCTCAAGGCAAAAGGAAGCTCGCGGTCTATCTTGCTTGCACGGGCGCTTGCAACCGAATTAGGGTAATACAAGCATCCTATGCTCGTTATTACAAACGCGATTACTGCTACTGCCAAGCCCAAAGAAAACGAGGCGAAAATGTTCGCTGCAGAAACAGTGTTAAAATCGGCAAGGAGTATGCTGGCTATGCTTCCGCTGCCCAATGCTGCAACTATGGAAATTACTATTGTAAGGGCAAGGTATGCTTCAGGGCTAAACGGCATATTTGCCCCGTCAAGCGAACTTTTGAGGTTGCGCGTCATAGGCAACAAGTAGAACAGTCGGCTGAGTTTTGACAACGGACCTTCGAAAGCGTTGTAAAACTTTCCAACCGCGCTGTTTTCAATGTCTGCTTTTACGTTGATTTTGGTAACTGCACTACGCGTAAGTTCCGCGGGAAGTTCTTCAACGTGCTCGCGTATCTCAACTAGTTTCTTTTCCGTATCTCTGCTTCCAAGCTGTTGCTTGCGTTTGAACTTTGAAATAATCCGGTCCAGCTCTTCCCGCCTGTTCGCGCGGTCTTCCTGCCCGTTTTCGGAAGTCGGGTCGTCGGTTTGCTCTATCTCGGTCTTCAGCCGTTCCAAACTTTTTTCCCCCATTGGCTTGCAACCCTTTCCTTAAATCTTGCCCCTAGTCTTGAGAATGTAGTTCTGAGTCACCGAACAAACTTCTTTCAGGCTGCGTATGTTTCGATTGTTGAGTTCCTGGAGTATCTTCGCCCGCGTTTTCACCTCTTCTTCCAACGTTGCCTTGCTGAAACCGGTGTAACGCCCGAGCGTCTGTAAGTAAACCGAGTTCAAGCCCGTGCTGTGCAGCACGTCTTTAGCCGGATCCCATTGGTAAAGCATCTGCAGCTTCGGCAGCTGGTCTTCAGTCGGAATAACTTCCGCAATCTCCGTAACCCTTCGGATAAGTCCCTTGCGCCGGTCGTTAATGCGCTGCTGCATTATGATAAAAGTAAGGGACTCGAGCATCATCAACGGAACGCTTATAGGCGGGTTGGACAAGCGCACTAGCGTTTCTTTCGCGCTGTTAGAATGCAGCGTGCCCATACACCCGTCGTGACCCGTATTCATTGCCGAAAACAACGTGTGGCCTTCCTCGCCGCGTATTTCGCCCACCAGAATACGGTCGGGCCGCATACGCAGCGAATTCTTGACCAGCATGTCCATAGTAATCTCGCCCACGCCTTCCAAGCCAGGCGGCCGAGTCTCGAAGCGCACCCAGTGCTCCAACGGCAAAGAAAGCTCTGCAGTATCTTCAATGCTTAACACGCGTTCGTTATTAGGCACAAAGGAAGCAAGTGTGTTCAACAACGTCGTCTTGCCTGACGCCGTGCCTCCGGCAATAACAATGTTCGCCGGCTTGGCCCCGAACCCGTCGGTTGCAAGCCACAAGAATGCAGCTGCCTCGTAATTCAAAGTCCCGAAATTAATCTGGTCTATTGCCGTAATCGGGTCGGCACGGAACTTGCGGATCGACAGCGTAGAACCGTTGACACTAGCCGGCGGAACAGTTGCATTAACACGCGTACCATCAGGTAGCCTGGCGTCAAGCAACGGGCTCTGAATATCGATGTGCCTCCCGACGTTGCGTGCAATTCGGTCAATCAAGTCCTTAATATCCCTGTCGTCGTAAAACATGATGTTCGTCTTCATCATGTCGTACTTGCGGTGAAAAACGTAAGCCGGACAATTAGGGCCGATAAGCAAAATGTCTTCCAAGTTGTCGTCGGTCAACAGCGAGTCAATAAGGCCCCAACCCGCCATTTCCTTGGTTACGGTATCCGCGTAAAACTCTTTCATTGCAGGCGGAACCCGTAGCTCCGGCGAAGAGTCTATAATGTCCAAAATCTTCTGGTAGTACGCAAACCTCCGCTGTTCGTTGCTCTTGCCTACTTCCCGCTCGGGAGAAATCACTTTCGAAGCGATTTCAATCAACGCTCCTATCAACGCCTTTTCCTCGCCTCGATAATGCGGGGTCGGAACTTCGTACTTGTAAAGCGCTTCGCCTTTCACGCGGTAAATCCGCACGTTGCCGTACTTCTCAATCAAAACCTTTTCAGACTCGCTTGAAGGAGCGCCATGCTGCTGCGGGCCTTGTTCCACGACCGGTTTTATAGGGCCCTCGTGCAACTGCGCAGTGGCTTTGCTGCCTTCAAGAATGCCTTCCACCCCGCGCTGCTCGGCCTTCGTCTTATTAACAAGTTCGTCAAGGTAAGGCATAAACAATTACAACTCAAAACGCATTGAAAAAGCTTTGCGGCATACGGAAAAAATGCGTTTTGCCCTCAGAGCAGCTTCAGCTCTCTCGTCAGCGTGTCTACTTCCTTTTCGGGAGCCGGTCCTATTGCGACTGCCGTCTTGGTTCCGGGCTCGACTTGAGTATGCCCCGCGTCGGTAACCAGCGCCGCAGGCAGCTTCAGCTTCTTGGCCGCAACAAACAACTGGCCCAACTCTTTTTCAGAACCGACTTTCAGAGTGACTTTCTTGCAACCGCTTTCGCCCCATTCCGACGCCCACTCGCGGTGTTCCAAACGCGCCACGTCGTAAGCCAAAAGCGAAGCGTGGCTGCCTTGTGCAACAAGCTTTCCCTTGCCCATTCCCAAGTCGTTGCGCAGGATTATCGCCTGCTTGAATTCCGTCATTCTCCTTCACTTCCTCCTAGAAGTTAAGCTGTCCTTATTTAATTCAGTTTCTTCCATATGTACGTCGGTAGGGAGAAGCTGGAAATGCACTCAATAAACGAAGCAGCCGAGTTCGTCAACAAGCTTGACGCCAGCCAACGCTTTGCAGCCGCTTCCATTCGCGCACTGGCATGCGCGCCTTTCCATTCGTTTGGCCTGTTGTACAAGAAAGTGCACCGCACTCCGTTTTCAGGCAAGGTAGTTGCAGTTGACGGCGGCATTGCCTCTGTAGACTTCCACGGCGTGGACGTGCTGGTGTGGCGTTCGTGCGCCGCCTGCTTCCAATACGACTGCGATAAAATAAATTCCGCAGAGTATTTTCCCTCGCGTTTCCCAGCTCATGAAATAGCTGCCTTTCCTTCGCTAGACGGCGCGGAATACTCGTGGCATAAATCCCTAACGCGCTTGCGTTCCGAAATCAACTGCGCCAACGCAGCTTTGAATAAATTCAGTCCCTCGCTCCTGTTGCTTGACGGCAGCATCCTGCCCCAAACCGTAGACAAGCCCGCAAAGTCCAGTTCGCTCTACGCCGAATACGAAGCGCTCGTAACTGACTACCTGCAACTATACTCGGCATGTGCAAAAAACCAGTGCACTCTGGCCGGCGTGATAAAAGACTCGCGGGGAAAAAAAGCCGTTGAACTTCTGCGCAACGGAGTTTCAGGCGCAACTGCACAAGCACTGGAAAAAACAACCGACTCCGTCCTATTGCAGTACCTGTTGGAAGAAGGCGAACGCAGTTTCTCTTTCCAATACTCCGAATCCGAAGAACACTCGGTTCTAAGGGACTTCGGCGAACGCGCGCGGGCATTGCACTGCCTGTACATCAAGCCCGCGCAATGGGATAGGCCCCTGCGAGTGGACTACCTTTGCCTTGCGCCTGCAGGCGGCGAAGAGGCTTTTGCAGATGACGTTGCACAAAAAGTTTTTGCGCTTTCGGCGTTGAACCGCGCTTACGCACACCCGGCTGCCTTGATTGAAGCGGATTTGCGTGCGGCAGTGGACCCGCGGGAAGTAGAAGGCGCCGTCAGGCAACTTGCAGCCAAGACAATAGGCGCGTCTGCGTTCCTTGCACTCCGCCGGGATTCAAGGCCTTTTCGATAAATTGCGGTGATTTGAAAAATGAATGTCTTAGGAACAATAGTTTCAAGCGAGGAAGGTCCGTCGACGGGTGCGTTCGCATTCGTAGTAGCGCCCAACGCGCGTGTGCGAAAAGGCGCTTTCGTGCAAGTGAAAGCAGGAAGTGGCCGCATAGTCGGTTCCGTGCAGGAAATCCTGCGTTCCAACCGTTATTTCGAGCGGCCCGAAAGCGTTTCCGAATACGGCAAAGGTTCTTCAGGAATATCCTCGGCATTTCCAGTAGGCGAGTGGGAGTACTCCGTTGCTTCCTGTGTGGTAAACGGCTTTTTCAGCGAGTCGCTTGAACGCTGTTTCGTCCCGCCTTCGCCCGGCGCGCAAGTGGAAGAAGCCGACGACACGCTGCTCTCGCAAGTCACCGGCTTTGACGAAAACGGCTTGGAAATAGGCAAAATGCTTCAGCACTCGCTGCCTGCCCGCGTGAGCCCTACTCGACTATTGCAAAAGCACTTGGCAGTACTCGGAATGTCGGGCTGCGGCAAAAGCAACCTCAGCGCCGTAATACTCGAAGAGCTAATCTTGAGGCCTAAAGAACGCGGCCGCTTGGCTGCAGTTGCGTTCGACGCCCACGGCGACTACATTGGCTTTGCTGATTTGCGCAACAAGGAATTCGCTTCCAAAACGCGAATCATTGAAGGAAGCGAAATGCGCATTGCCGCTTCATCGCTTTCACCCGCACTGTTGCGTGAATTAATGCCCGACGTTACCCGCACTGCTGCGCGCGATTTTGCCAAAGTAGTCAACGCCCTAAAGAAAGAAGGAGAAGCATTCGGACTGGCCGAACTCATTGAAGCAGTACAATCAACCGACTCGCTTAAAGACTCGGTGCGCCAACCGCTCCTATCCTGGCTGGACGAACTTTCGGAACTCGACTTGTTTGGCAAAACCGACTATCCAGCAATGCAGGGCTTGGTCGAACCGGGAAAACTTGCCGTGTTCGACTTGAGCTCGGTTTCTTCACTGCGCAAGAAACAGGCACTCGTATCGTTCTTCGGCAGAAAACTGTTCAACTTAAGGCGCGATGGAAAAATCCCGCCTTACGTAATGCTCGTTGAAGAAGCGCATAACTTCGCGCCAGAAAAAACCGCAAAAGGCGGCGCCGTTTCAAAAACAATTATTGAAACCCTGGCCCGCGAGGGCCGCAAGTTCGGCGCGTGCTTGTGCTTAGTTTCCCAACGGCCGGTTCACTTGAGCACAACCGCGTTGTCGCAATGCAATTCCTTCATAGTAATGCGCGTAACCAACCCTTACGACTTGAACCACATTGCCGAAAGCTGTGAGTCAATAGACAAAAGCTCGCAAGACCAAATCACTTCCCTGGGAGTCGGCGAAGCGCTGCTTTTGGGTGAGGCGGTGAACTTTCCGCTGTTCACGTGCGTGCGCGTAAGAAAAACCAGCAAAGCAGGCCGCGGCACTCCATTGGAGCAAATGGCGAAAGAATACGAAGACTCCCTTACCGCAAAACAAGACGGCGACGCCAAGGCGTTCGTTTAGCCTTTTTGCTCAGCGGCGGGTGTGTTTCTTTATATCGTCGGTTATTCGGCTTAAGAGAACCGGGCGGTAGTCGTGTAGTTCGACGCTTGCGTTTACCGTTCTGTTGCGGGCGTGCATGCGGGGGTATCCTTCAAGGTGGTTGTTGTGATGGTGCCCGTGCAATACCCATCCGTGCCAGTCTTTAGGTGCTTTGTCCGGATCGTGAACCAATAACAACGATACGCCGTCGTGAACGATCTGCAGGTGTTTGTGCATTTCCTGACCTTCGACTTCCTCATCATGGTCTCCTTTGATGAAGATTTTTTTGCCATTAAGCCGCGCCAGCCATTTGGCCGTGTTTCCTTTTCCCATTGCCAAGTCACCTAGGAAATAAACTATGTCTTCCGGTTTTACTGTGCGGTTCCACTTCCGCAGTATTATCTTGTTCATATGTCCCGTATCATTGAACGGTCGGTTGCAGTATTTGATTATGTTCGCGTGGTCGAAGTGCGTGTCCGATATCACGAATTCTCGAGGTACGGACAAATCGTGTTTTTTAGGGGCTCTCTTTGTTTTCGGTATTCCCGCCAAGTCGAATAGAAGTTTTTCCGGATTCCGTTGTGCCGCCAAGTTTATTTCGTAAGAGCTTGCTTTCCTGCTTTCTTCAGTTATTCTGCCGAACAAATCGGCTTCGTTTTCAGTGGTGTTAAGTGCGCTTGCCAGCGCTCGTTTATCCCGGTTGGAAAGCGAGTGCAACGCGGCTGAAAGCGTTACCAATGAATTGCGTGCAGGAGAAGGCAGCCCGTATTGATTTCGCACTTGTTCAAGTGCTTTTGCATAATCGGATTCTCCTGCTTTTCCGCGCGTTTCCTTTGCGTGAGTGGCCAATTCTTTTGCAGGCGTGTTTTCCAGTACTTGGGACAAGAGTTTTCTTGTTTCAGCCGTGTTTTTTTTGCCTCCGCTTAATCCGTGCAGGTAACGCATTACTTTGGGTTTCCTTATTTTTTCCAGCGAATGGGTTGTAAGCCGGCACAAGTAATGCAGTTGCTTGAGGCGGCGGGGCCAGTCGGTTTCCGGTCGTGATATTACGTGAATCAGTCTTGCCATGAGGTATTCGGGTTCGGGAATGCTTGCTCTAATTGCTTCTTTTTGGTCTGTCGAATGGTTTAGCACTTGGAAGCTGGTTGACGGCATGGTTTCGCTTAGTTCCAAGTGGATTATCTCGCCGTGCGGAAGGCGCGTTTCATAGTGCGAAGGACCGATTTTTCTTAAGTTGGAGTCAACGTGCCTATCGTGCATAAGTTGCGCCAAGTCTTTTGGTTTCGCGAGCATGTCCAAGTCGTCGTGCAAGGAATGGAATTCCCTAGGAAGGTAATGTTGTACCGCCATTCCCCCGAATAAAGCAAGGCCTTTTTCGGACAGTTCTCCGGCCAGTGAAACCAATCGTTTTTGTTCAGGGTATTTGCGCGGCATGCTTCAAACCTTATTTCGAGCTAGACGGTACTTACGCCAACCGAAGTAAAAAAAGGTTGCCTTTTTCAGTAGTAGTTGTAGTCGTCTAGGAATGCTTTGACTACTTTCCAGGGTTTGTCCGATGCGGTGAAGTTCCAGTCTTGGGGCAGGCATTGACTGTAGTTTCTCCAAGCGTAGCGGCCGTCTAGGAATATTACTATGCACTTGTCTTTCTCGCTGCGTATTCCCCTGCCTGCTGCTTGGAGCGCTTTGTTCATTGCAGGGCAGGTGTAACCGTATTCCCAGCCCTTGCCGTATTTCTTGTCGTAGTAGTCCACCAGCGACCGCACTTCAAGGCTCATTTCCTGCAGGGGGATTCCGACGATGCAGGCGCACTTTATTTCCTTTTCGGAATAGTCGATTCCTTCAGAGAGCGAGCCGCCCATTACCGCGCAGAGGGTCCCGCGTTCGGTTTTGAATTTTTTGAGCATGTCACTTGTTTCCGTTGCGTTCATGCCCTCGCGTTGGACGACTATACGCGGCACGTGCATTGAAGACAGGATGGAATTCATTACGGAGTAAGAGGGGAAGAATAACGCGAGTTCCTTTCCTTCCACCGTGTCGTGTATTTGCTGAAGGATTGCCGCGATTTTGGCGAATCCTTCTTCGGTGCGGTGTTCGTACTTGGTGGTTACCGAGTCCACTAGGACATTGAGCCTGTTTTCGACAGGAAAGTAAGAGTCGTATTCTTTGAGGACGGTGCGGGTCGGTTCGAGTCCGATTAAGTCGCGATACATTTCAAGAGGAAGCAGCGTGCCACTCATTGCAATGCACGAACGCGCGCCGTCTGCGGTTCCGGTAATGGAAGTGGAGTCGAGGCACTTGAGTTCCAGGCCGTTTGCGGATATTACGCGGCTGTACTCGCTTCCTGATTCCAGCCAGCGGTTGATAAACGACGCAAGGCGCAAGCAGGCGCTGCGTTGTTTTTCTTCTTTTGCAACGTATTCTTCGCCGCATTTCTGCAGGCGTTCTACAAGCGACAGCGCTTGCGGAGCTCCTCCGAGCAATTCGGAAAACTCGTTTTTTTCAACAACGTTCTCCTTGTTTTCGGCCATCCTTTCCCCGTTTTGCTTCCCGTCTTCGGACCACCACTCGTCGCTTGAACCCAGTTTTACCGCCTGGAATTGCACGAACCTATCTCGTATTCCGCGGAGTTCGTTTGACAACGCAGGTTCGATTGCCTTGCTTTCGTGCATTGCCTTGCGCAATGATTCTTCATCTGCGCTGCCGCCTAGGTAGTCGCGCATGCGTTTGGGGAGGTTATGGGCTTCGTCGACTATTATAATGCTTTTTGAAACGTCTTTTCCGGTCTTGCGCAAGAACGCCGTTGAAATCGGCGGGGCAAACAGTTGGTAGTAATCGGCTATTATCAATCGGGCGCTCGTTGCTGCGCGGGCTGCTTCGTCGTAGGCGCAGACGTTTGACGCTTCGCATTCGCTTAGCAGTTCGTCGTGCGTCATTATCCGCGTTACTGCAAACGACTTGTCGCGCGAGTTGTTTTTGAAAACGCATTTTCTTGCCTTGCACCGCCGTTCGCAAGTGTGGTAAAAGTCGCCGCTTTCTTTCACGCGTTGGTTCAAGCACATGTTTTTTTTGCCTACGAAGTCAACTGCTGTGAACGCCAAGTCGAATTTCTTGGCTATTCCTGCGGCAACCTCTATTGCGACTTTGTGCTGTGACGTCTTGGGAGTAAGGAAGAAGACGTCCAAGTCGTTTTGAAGGGCGTAGGTAAGCGCGGTTGAAATGGCGCTGTCGGTTTTACCAGCGCCGGTCGGGGCGTTGAACAGCACGTGCTTGCCTTCTTTTACCGCGTGCCACAAGTCGGTTACCAAGCTCTGCTGGCCGGGCCGAAACGAGGCGTGCCTGAATAGGAGGTCGACTTGAGTCATGTGACAACTTAAGGGCTGCGAACGCTTTTTATCCCTCCCGCGCCAAAAAGGTAAGAGGATGGAATCAAATGCCTGCGTCGTTTTCAGACCTTAGGAGAAAGTGGGGGCTTGCGCTGCCTTTTGACAAAGCTTCTGACGAAGTCATGCCCTTAAAGTACAAGCGCATCCTGCACGAGAGCCTCTCTGCGGATATTCCCACTGTAGACGCTTTCGAAAACGCCCGCGAAGTGGTGGTAATAATCCACGCGCCGGGAGTCAAAAAAGAGCACTTGAAGCTCAAGATAAACGAAGGCTGGCTGAAACTGGTGGTTGACAAGAACCCCCAGCAAGAGGGCTTCCGCTCCGAGTTCGCCCGTAAGGCAGTTGAAGTGCCGGTAGTCGAATACATCGACTTTCCCGCGCCCGTACTGCCATCGCAGGCCAAGGCGTCTTTCAAAAACGGCGTCGTCGAATTAACCATTCCTAAAAAACGCGTTGAGGTAGACTTAATATGAGCAACGAACAAGCCTGTTTTACTCCCATTGAAGAAGTGCTTTCAAGCAATTGTGTTGGCAAAGAAGTTTCGGTGCGCGGTTGGGTGTACCGCGCGAGGACCAGTGGAGCAATGCTTTTTCTGGTAATCCGCGACTCGACTGACATAATCCAGGCAACCGTAAAAAAAGACCGCGTTTCGGAACAGGCTTGGAAGAACGCCGAAGCATGCACGCGCATCGAATCCGCGGTCACCGTAAAAGGAGTCGTTGCAAAAGACGACCGCGCAACAGGCGGCTTCGAATTGCAGGCAACCGACTTTACCGCAATACACGCCGCGGACGTGTTTCCAATTGCCAAAGACAACTCCGAAGAATGGCTGTTGGACATACGCCACCTTTCAATACGCTCGCGCGAACTCACTGCAGTAATGAAAGTCAAGGCAACCGTCCTCGCTGCCTGCAGGGAGTTCTTTGAAAAGAAAGGTTATTGGGAAACAACCCCGCCCATAATAGCAAGCGGCGCCTGCGAAGGAGGCTCTACGACCTTTAACTTCGACTACTTCGGCAAGAAGGCAATCCTCTCCCAAAGCGCGCAACTTTACTTGGAAGCATTGATTTTCAGCCTCGAAAAAGTCTATGCAATAACTCCGTCGTTCCGGGCTGAAAAAAGCCGTACCTTACGTCACTTGGCAGAGTACTGGCATGTTGAAGGCGAGGAAGCGCACATGAACTTCGAGCAACTCATTGCATTTGAAGAGGAAATGATTTCATTCATCTGCCAGAAAACGGCTAAAGAACGGCCCAAGGAACTCGAACTGCTCGGAAGAAACCCCGAGGAAATGCTTGCAATTGCGCCTCCGTTTCCGCGCATGGCTTACGCCAAGGCAATAGAAATACTCAAGCAAAAAGGAATGCCTGTCGAGTTCGGCGACGACTTGGGTGCAGACGAAGAAAAAATCCTTACTGCAGAATACAAGAAACCCATTTTGCTCACTCACTTCCCGGCTAAAATCAAGGCGTTCTACATGAAGCGCGACCCGACCGACGAAAACCTGGTGCTGGGCGCCGACATTCTGGCCCCCGAAGGCTATGGCGAAATAATCGGAAGCTCGCAAAGAGAGGAAGACAACGAGTTGCTCATAAGCCGATTGCGGGCCGACGGCTCGGACCCCGCTGCGTTCGCGTGGTACTTGGACTTGCGCAAGTACGGCTCGGTTCCGCACTCCGGCTTCGGAATGGGCATCGAACGCCTGGTGCGCTGGATATGCAAGCTCGACCACATCCGCGACGCCATCCCCTTTCCAAGGGTAATAAACCGCGTGTACCCCTAAAAATTAAAGGGTGACACGCGAATGGGTTGGAGTGAAAAAGCAGGAACCGTAAACGCTAAACTGCGGCGCTAATGCCTGAGGGGTACTTTCAACGGAACCCTCAGGGGGCATGGAGACTCGCAGTTCTCTAGGCCAAAACGTTATTCTCACATCGACTCTTTTTTAGTCCGGGAGTTCACCCGTAATCTGGGCGCTGAAAAAATAAGGTTTCTTGACGTAGGCTGTTCGCCGGGCGAAAAAGGCGCGGTAACAACCCTAGAAACCTTCAACTGGCTGTGCAGCACAAGCGCGCAAGTCGAAGCCCACGCAATCGACAAGAACCTGCCGCAAAACTCGCGCAAGAAAATAAGGGGAATAGCCTACCATCAAGCCGACGTGGAAACAGAAAACCTTCCTTGCCGTGGCGATTTCGATATAATCCGAGCGGCTCACGTGATGCAGCAACTCAACAAACCCGGGCTTGCGCGAGAGAAAATAACCTTTCAACTGCGCGAAGGCGGACTGTACGTCGAAATCGCTTACTTGTACTTTGACGACGCGGGAAAGTTGGTACGCAACAAAAAGGAAGGTCTCTCCGAACTAAAGTTAGTTGGAAACGCACGATTCAGCCACCCACGCGTCCCCGCTGCGGTAATCTACCAAAAAATCGGTGGACGGCTTGCGCCAGTGTGCGTAAGCAAAGCCGAAAACCAGTCGGAGAATGCTTAATTGCTGGGACAAGTGCGGTCTAGCCTGGGCTTGCCGTTCGATTCTCGCAATACGGGCGTGCTCGAAACGTCGCGCAACTACTTCTTGAAAAAACATTCTTCGAAGTAAAGTGAAACAAAAGAAGAAAAGAGAAAGAAAAAAAAGAAGGGGAAAAACGGAGTCATAAAACAATCCGTTTACTTCGCGTACTTTTCAGCGTACTCGCCAATCAAAGGCAGTTTGTGCTTCCTTCCGTTGAACGCTTCCCACATTGAGTACAGCCACGCTATGAGGAACACTAAGTAAATCAGTCCCGAAACCGGCAGTACTACTGCCAAGCCGACTCCAAGCGTTGCGACTGTCAGTATTCCGGCGATTACGCCCCACACTATCTGGACTATTATTGCGGCTACCGAAAGCAGTATAGACTGCACCGAATGGTATTTTACGTACTGGTCTTTGGGCTTGACCAACAGGAAAATAATCCCCGTAATAAAGCTCAGCAGGTACGCCAGTGCTCCGAACAAATTGCTTTCATCAGCTACTTTTACTGCCATCTAAAAATCACCGTGCAATCTGAATGCGCGGAAGTATAAAAGACGCGGCGGTTCAACTTCCTTCGGACTGGAGGGTTATAAAAAAAGCGGAGCCACTGGGATTTCCGTTCCAAAGTGAAAAGGAAACAGGGTTTCCGTTTTCTTTTTGGGGTGTGACCAGACCTTTTTCTTTCCTAAAGAGAAAGGGATGGGCTTCGAACCCAGGTCAAGAGCTGTCTGCACTCATCTGCAGTCGTGCGACCGCGGATTTGGTTCCGCAAGCTCCCATTCTATCCAGGCTGAACTATGGCTCCGCGTAAATCTGGGGCGTTCAACCTTAACCAGTATTGTGGTTGCTAACGTATAAAAACGACTTCCTGCATTTACTTGTTACTGTTTCTAAGGAACGAGCGGGTGTTTTTCCTTGGAGAATTAACGGTTTAGAGGTGTGTTTTACAATGATTTGTTGCGGAACTTGCGGTCGCGAGGTAAAAGACTATATTAAGTTCAAGTGCCCCGGCGACGAGTGCAAAGAAGAGATAGTCAGGTGCAGGGTGTGCCGCGAAAACGAAAACAAGTACGTCTGCAAATGCGGCTTTAGCGGTCCTTGAAGGTTATAGGTTAATGCGCGGAACGGTTTTGGCTTTCGGGACTTTCGACGTGCTCCACTTGGGGCACGTTAAGTTCTTTCAAGCCGCGCGTCGCTTGGGCAAACGCCTGGTCGTCGTCGTCGCCAGAGACAAGAACGTACGGCGCGTTAAAGGTCGAATGCCTTACTTTAGTGAACGCGAGCGGTTGCAGCTCGTTTCTTCGCTTAAAGCAGTCGACTCCGCGGTTTTAGGAAGCCAAAAAAACCGGTATGCAATAATAGCAAGGTTAAAGCCGGACGTGGTTGTTCTGGGTTACGACCAGGCCGAGGACGAAAGCCGTTTGAAAGAAAAGCTTGTTGAACTGCGTTCACCCGCCCGAATCGTGCGTCTCAAGCCGTTTGAGCCAAAAAGGCACAAGAGCTGGAAAGTGAAGAATTTCGTGGAAAAGTGTTGAAAACAAAGTTGGATTGGAGGGAATTGAAAAATGGGCAAGGTAATGACGGTAATGAAAGTCTTTCCCCAAGAAGAGACTGACTTGAATGCGTTGCTTGAAGCAGTCAAGGCAGTCAAAGGATGCAATTCCGCACGCATTGAAGACTTCGTTTTCGGCGCCAAGATAATCAAGGCTTCTTTTATCTGCGAAGACAAAGAAGGCGTGGACTACGAGGAAGTAGTCAAGAAAGTCCAAGGAGTAAGCGAAGTGCAAGTCGACGAAGTCGGGTTGATAAGCTAAAAAGCTACCTGCGCTTCCTGCGTGCTTCTACAAACCTATTGCGCAAGTGCGGATTATAATTCCAGAGTTCGGCGTGAACCTCGTTCTTGGGTTCGTGGAAATCAGGGTAAGTCATCTTCGATGCCTCTTGCATCTTCGAATGAAGGCTAGCGTGCCATTTGCTGTCGCCTACTTGGCGTATCCACTCTAGTGATTTCGGACCCAGCAAGAGTCCGTGTTTTATTCCGTCCAACTTTTGTTTCTCCCAAGTTCCATTTTTTCTTTCTCGGTAATAAAAGGCTATTGCGCGGTCGGGCATAAGGCCGTACTTTTCATCGGATTCAAGGGCGTGGCTTGCAATTTCGTGTGCTTCGTCGAACTGTTTTGTTTCAATCGCGTCCAACGTTTTTAACGCGGTTCGCAATCCGTTTCTCTTCAATGTTGTTGAAAGCAGCGTTAGCAACTTCGTTCGTTGCCCTGCGCCTAACGAACTCAGTTGGTAGATTGTTTCTTGAAGAAAAAAGTTGGCGCGTTTAACATCGTTTTTTTCAAGGGCTCGTGTGGCTAACCGAATTACGTCCAAATACGTTCCCTTAGACGGCCGTATTCCGTTTTTTCGGTGGGTTAGGTCTTCAGTGAGGATTTCTCTCAATATTTTTCGTTGTTGCATTGGTCCGTTAACTGCACGGAGTAGCCCTACGAGTGACTCGCTTGCTTCAGGCAGGTCTTGAGGTTGGGCTATGACTGCGTTGTTCATTGCGTCGGACAAAAAGTCGCCCAACTGAAATAGCGTCGACGGATTTTTAGAGTGCTTTTCAATCAATTCAAGTACGTGCGGAACGTGTCCGTTGCGGAAGTAATACGCTTCAGTCATACTCTGCAAGAAACCCAGCGCCGTTTTTTGTTTCAAGTTACGGTCGGTTCCGCTTTGGTTTGCAATTGTTTCCAATGCTTCAACGAGCTGGTTGGGCTTAAGCAACGGTTTTTCGCCGCCTGCAGTGCTTGCCGCGTGAATCAGCAAGTGCGCTACTTTCGAATTTCCTTCAGCTATTTCACGCGAGAGTTTGGCTATCTTAATCCGTTGTTTGAAAACAAGGTTTCCCTGCTTTTCATCGCCTATAACGTCAATTGCATCTGCTAAATGTCGGGCTCGCCTTCGTTCTCCAGCGGTTTCAAGCGTTTTCCTAAGCAAGTCAAGTTCTTGCCAGTACCTTTCTCTTTCGCTCAAAAAGTTAGTCAATCAAATTACCTTCACCTAATACGCGGCGAACTGTTTTTTAATTCCTTTCCAATGCCTGCATTTGTCAATAGGTTTTACCATAGTCGCAATATTGCGTTAATCCGCAACGGTTTGGGAAGAGCTTTTTTATACTCGTTTTCCGTGATTCTTTTCATGTCATCAAGTAATGTTCGTAAATCCAAACGCGGTAATGCCAAAACCCTTAGGTCCAAGCACGCTGAAGTCAGGACCAAGAGCACCAAACCCAGGCATGCAGACTCTCGCTTGAAAAGCAGTAACGTTCAAGGCGGTAAAAACTTTTTGGATCGCATTGCGTTCGCGTTGTTCTGGTTTGCAGGAATCCTTTTCATAGCCCTTGGCTTGCTGCCGCTTGCAGACATTAAGGTAATGGTCGGCGGAGTCAGTATGGTGTTCGTTGCGGGCGTGTTTTTCATGCTTGCTGCAATGGCGGTTTACGCCTTCCGCAGGCAGAGTTTTAACGCTTAAGTCGCTTAATTTGCAGTGACATGATTCACTGCGTTAAACTCCGTAACTGGAAGAGCCACGAGTCCACCGAAGTTTGCTTCGGCAAGGGCACGAACCTCATTATAGGCTCAATGGGCAGCGGCAAGACTTCCTTGATTGATGCAGTCTGCTTCGCGTTGTACGGAACTTTTCCAAGCCTCAAAAGCAGGCGCGTCAAGCTCGACGATTTGATAATGCGGCGGCCAATCCGCCATTCCAAAGCCGAAGTTTCGTTGGAGTTCGATTCAAACGGCAAGTCTTTTGTGGTGAGCCGCTCGGTTTCTCAAGGCGCTTCCGAAGCGTTTCTGCGAGAAAAAAACGGAACGCTTCTAGAAGGGCCTCAAAGCCAGCGCGTAACCGAAGCAGTCGAAGGGCTCTTGAAAGTAGACTACGAGTTGTTTGCGCGCAGCATTTACTCGGAACAAAACCGTATTGACTACTTCGTTTCCCTAGGCCGCGGCGAACGCAAGAAGCAAGTGGATGAACTGCTGGGCATAAGCCGTTTCGAAGACGCCCGTTCTTCTTCTGCTGCAGTAATCAACCGCCTCAATTCGTTGAAGGAAGAACTCGATTCGCGCGTCAACAAAAACGAACTCGAAAAAGCACGCGCCGAACTTACTGCGCTGGCAACCGAAACAAAAGAACTCGAAGAACGGCGCGCTAACATCGCATCCCAATTGCGGGACTTGGAAGCGCAATCCAAAGAATCGGCACTCGCGCTTACCGCGCTCGAAGCGCGCGAAAAACAATTCAATTCACTCCAACGCGAAAAAGCGAGCGCCGACGCTCTTGCAAAAAACTTCGCGTCCCAACGCGATTACCGCAAGGCACTGCTTTCCCGAAGTGTTTCGCGCGAGGAACTGCTTGAAAAGCCGACTGTCGAAGCAAAGGCAGCCGAACTCAGAAAAGGACTGCAGCAACTTCGAGAAGCCCAAGGCGAGGCGCGCGCGCTTTCCCTCCAGGCCGGCTCAAGCGCTAAAGAAGCGGCCGCGCTTGGCGAAGTCATTTCCGCCTCTTTGCAAAAACAGGAAGTGCAACGCCTGCAAACCGAACTCGCTTCATTGCGAAAGCAGGCTTCGGAACTCGATGCCGAAGTTGCGCAAGCCAACGCCTCTGCCGACGCGCTCGCCAAGCAATGTCGGGAATGCGAGGAAAAAGCCGCGCGGTTTTCGCAAGTGGAAACGGAAATCGCTTCCTTTGAAGGCGCTGAAGCTGCAGCGGAGCGCCTGCGCGTTGAATCCGCGGCATTGCGCGACTTGACTGCTTCTCTTGACGCCTCTGCAAAACAATTGGAATCCGCGTTGCACTCGCTTTCAACCGACGCGGCCGCCTGCCCGGTGTGCGATTCAATCCTTCCTCCTGAAAAAAAGACGGGTCTGCATTCCGAAAAACGCGCGCTGTTGGAAAAAACGCTTTCCGAATCCAATGCCGCAAGATTGAAACTGCAGGAGTCTTGCGCCGAAGAAAAGAAGCAAGCGGAAAAAGCATCTGCAAGGCTGCGTTTGATGCAGGAAAAGGAATTGCTGCAAAAGACAGTTGAAAAAGCCGGAGAAACCAAAAACTCGCTTTCGAATGCAGTTGCTCTTGCAGGAGAAAAAACTGGAAAACGCGGCTCTCTATTGGTCGTGTTGAAAAAATCCGAGGAGTCGCTGGAAGCCGCGCGTTTGTTACTAGAAAAAGCAGTTGAGAAAGAAAGGCTTTTTGCATCCGCTGCCCAAGCACAGTCCAATTCAAGCGCGGCACGCGATAAGGCCGACGCGCTGTTGAAACAATTCAGCGAAAACGCTTTGGAACAAGCCGAAAAACGCTTGGCCGAACTCGAATCCGCGCGTGAAGTCTTCGCCGCTGAAGACGCGCTCTTCCAATCAACAGCCAAAGCAGTTGCGGTTGAAACCGAACTCCAAAAACTTTTGTTCTCTCCAGCCGAGCTTGCAGACTGCCGTGCCAAGGCACTGCAATGCAATTCCGCATTTTCCCGCGCCAGTGCCGAAAACGAAGGGCTTTCGAAACTCGTTGAAGAAAAGAAAAAGCTTGCTTCAAGCAGGCGGGAATTACTTTCTTCTGCCGCCGCAGTGGAAAAAGAAGCGCTACTGGCTGCAAAACGCCTGTCGGAAATGACTGTTTTCCAAGAAGCGCTGGTTGAAACCCAGTCGCTGCTACGAACAGAACTCGTTGAAGCAGTCAACGAGGCAATGGCGTCGCTATGGCCTTCAGTGTACCCTTATGCGGATTATTCGTGCGCGCGCTTGAACGCAAGCGAAGACGACTACTCGCTGGAACTCAGTTCGTTGGACGGCGAGTGGACTTCAGTCGAAGGCGTTTCAGGCGGCGAACGCAGCTGCGCCGCACTTGCAATGCGCGTGGCATTCGCAATGGTACTAACGCCGGAACTCAGTTGGCTGGTGTTAGACGAGCCCACGCACAACCTCGACCGCCAGGCAGTTGCGTTGTTGTGCCGTGCGCTGCACGAGCAAATCCCAAAAATAGTCGAGCAGACGTTCATAATCACGCACGACGAAGCCCTGAAAGAAGGCGCGAGCGCCAAAGTGTTCTTCGTGGAGCGCGATAAGGAACGGGGGGACAAGTCCAGCGTGCAGGAAATGTGCGAAATGTCGGCGGACATTTCGACACCTTCATTTCGCCGCAACGAAATGAATGCGAGTTAGGCGAATCCAAGCGGAACGTGAGCAAATGCAGGCAGAACAAAGAACGTCGGTCGAAAATATAATTCGGGAATGCGAAGGAATTAACAGCAAATACCTTTACGGGCGCGGCGTTAGGCGCGAACTCAAAATAAGCGGAGAGGAAGCAGGAAATTACTTTTCTCGTTTTGACAGGCTTTACTTTGAAGCAGCTAAAACCCTGAAAAACAAGGAAGAAGCGTCGAAGGTTGTCATCGTGCTAGGAAAGGCAACGTTTGCCGTTGCAGGCGTTGTTAAGGAAGGCACTGATTTTGGTCGCCTGTTGGGCGGAGGCCACGTGTGCACGCGGTAACTCGCACGCAGTTAGTAGTCAACTCATTGGGCGCGAAGCAGAGTCGAAAAAAGGAGTTGCGGTAGGCAAACCGCCGTTTTGGACGCGCGCGAACGGCAGTTCTTTTCCTTGGATGCAGTGCGGCTGTTTCTATTGCACAACGCGCTTCACTGGGCTACGGTTGGCCAGGCGCACGGCGGCAAAAAAGCATTTGAAGAAGGGAGTCCCGTTTTTCAAGGAAGAGGTGACGCGTTCGGCGCGGCTCGTCTACCCCTTTGACGAGGAAACGCAGACTATCTTAGCCGAGCATTGTTTTGCAACGCACAAGGAGTACGACAA
Source organism: Candidatus Micrarchaeota archaeon CG1_02_51_15 (assembly GCA_001871495.1). Classification (GTDB taxonomy): domain Archaea; phylum Micrarchaeota; class Micrarchaeia; order Norongarragalinales; family UBA8480; genus UBA8480. The sequence continues at coordinate 16,109 of MNVG01000044.1, read as the reverse complement.
CTGACTGTACTATTATTCCGGAAAGTGATTTATTTCACGCATTCTATCGGCCGGAGTTTACTTCGCGAGCCACCAGTCTTTCCGGTTTATGAAGTATTCCAGCGCCTGCAGGGCAGGGGAGTCGAGGGACTTGCTTGCAATAAGTTGCTGTCCGTCGAGGATTTTGGCTTTCTTGATGGTTGCGACCAGGTGCGGGGCAGCGCCTGCCTTGACGGGGTTACCGAGCACTTGTTTCAAAGCTTCGTTTGCGTCCGTCGTTTTCCGTTGCTTTTCAACCAGGATGCGTTCGCCTTCGACGTACGGCCCGCGCAACCAGTCGGAAGGTGAGTGAACGGAGAGGAAGCGTTCGCACGCAACAGCATCCGAAACGGGGGGGCCTTGGATTTTCTTGATTTCGGGAATGGAGTCGGACTCGAGTTCGAAGACCATGTAGCTTTTTTCCGCGCTTGAGAAGGAAGTAGAGTCGAGGACGCGGAAGTCCAGCAGCTGCAAATGGCGCGCTATTGACTGGGTTGTCTTGCGGAGTTGGGGCACGAGGATGTCTTCCACTTCGTCGGGCTTGTTTAGTTCTAGCCCGAGTATGGAGTGGCTACGTTTGCCGATGGCTGCGCCGAGCTTCGTCCAGTTGGGTGAGGCCAGCTTGCGGAAGAAGAAATTGGGGTTGGACGGGGTTTGCCAGAAGGCGCGGCACAAGCAGACGAACTTGCTTGCGTTCGTCGCGCTTATTGCGGCGGCTGCGTTGCGGTTGCGGTCTATTGCGTCGATTAAGACGATTGCTGACTCCGGGAATTTCTCGATTGCGTCTTTCTTGTTCGGATAAGCCGCTTCGATGTCGACTACTACCGGCGCGCGCCAGTCCTTGGCGTTTTCAACGAGTCCTGCAAGCGAGCGGTAGTTCAGCACGAGTTGTTCGCAAACCAGGCCTGAAAATCCTTGGACCTCCACTTCCGCGCCGTATAACCCTGCATTCTTCAACAGTTTTTTGAGTACGCGCACGTCGCGCTTCTGTTTTTCCGACAGTTTTTTCTGTAAGTAGTCCATGTGCAGTGGAGAACGGTCTACCGCGCTTTTGATTGGCTCGTGCGGAGCTATACGAAAGCAAGGGATTACCTCCACTTGAAACTTACCTATTTTTGTCTGGAGGTAGGGGTGTTCGGCGTATTTCATTAGCCACTTTGCTTTGATGACTTTCTTGGTTGCTGCCAGCGTGCGGCGTATTATGTTCTCGCGCGAGAACGAAGACGGGAATGTTACGAACAAGTCAATATCCATGTCGTCTGCGAGTCCGGTGTCGCGTGCGGCAGAGCCCACGAAACGTATTTCGGCTTCGTTCTTCAATTCTTTAGCTATCAATGAAGATAGTTTTGAAGCGAATTCCTTTTCTTCACCTGCTTCGCGCGGGGTGGGTGAGACTATTTTGGCTACTTTCTCGGCAATTGTTTCGATTGTGCGGCGGGTTATTTCAGGGTTCAATGCTTTTTTTGGCATGCAATGTATAGGTTTCGGCAGGTTTTAATTCTTGGCTCGGCTAACGCGTTTATGGCCAAGATTCTCGCCGCCTATCCTTTTTCGGAGTACTATTGTTCGAAAGACGGCTTGTCGCCTGAAGCCAAGGCAGTTGTCGACGACTTTGTTTCAACCGTAAAACGCAGGACTTCCCCAAAAGAATTTTGTGAAAAACACGGTCTGGCAGAACGAGTTGAAGAAGTCGAAAAGTTCGTGCGCGAAGCCGATGCCTCCGAACTCGGCAAGCCATTGCCTGCACTGTCTTGGCAAAAGCTTTTGGCAGACTTGAAGAAGCTTTTCACCGGACTCCCAGAGTCAGAAGGCATTTCGCACGCGGTTGCCGCGAAAATGCACGGTTTTCACGTTATACAACCCTTGTTTGAAGACTTTGACTTGGAAGAAATAATGGTCAACGGCGTCAAAAAGCCGGTGATGGTGGTCCACCGCAAGCACGGCGTATGCCGTTCCGACTTGCAGTTTGCTTCCGACAAGGAATACCGTGAGTTTCTAATGCAAGTCTGCGGGGCCAATGCTTCCCACTACTACGACGGCCGCTTGCCTGACGGCAGCCGCATAAACGTAATGTTCCCGCCAACTGTTTCCGAACCCGCTGCTACAATAAGGCGCTTCAGCAGGAACCAACTGACGCTCATAGACCTGATTTCAAACCGTACGCTTTCACCCGAACTCGGCGGCTTCCTGTGGACCTGCGTCGACGGTCTCGGAAGCCTTCCGTTAAACATATTAGTAGTAGGCGGGCCTGCTTCGGGAAAAACATCCACTCTCAAGTCCATTGCCGCACTGATTCCGCCACACGAACGCGTCATCACCGTCGAAGACACGCGGGAAATAAGTCTGCCTGCCTGCGAAGACTGGATTGCATTGGAAGCAACCGATAAGATAAGCTTGGACGAACTGTTGCGCAACACGCTGAGAATGCGGCCCGACCGCCTGTTAGTAGGCGAAGTGCGCGGAAGCGAAGCCATAACCCTCTTCACTGCAATGAACGTCGGCCAGCGCGGAGTAATAGGGACAATGCACGCCTACACCGCCCGCGAGGCGGTCAAGCGGCTTGAAAACGCGCCCATGAACGTACCCCGTTCGCTAATCCCGTTAGTGAACGTAATCATAGTTCAGCAAAAAATTCCCTCATCAACCGGCGCGGCAATACGGCGCGTCACTCAAGTAAGCGAAGTTTCCGCCATGGACGAACAGATTTCATTGAACGAAATCTTCAAGTGGGACGACGAACTCCAGGAAATAAACCGGACCGACGTCCCAATCACGTTATACGAGCGTTTGGCAAAGGCCTCGCGGACAACAATCAGCGCGGTTTCAGCAGAAGTCGAGTCCCGCAGCCGCGTGCTGGAATACCTCCGTGAAAAAGGAGTTTCCACCCAAAAAGACTTCAACTCATTCCTTTCAAGGTATTATGCGGAAGAAGCGACGAAAAGACAGGCTTCTTCCTGAACGTCCTGAACGCAAGGGCAGATGTTAGCCGCGTTTTTTCTTTTCGGCGTGCCCCCACATGAAGTCGAAATAGCCGCGGTAAGCCGCTGCTGCGCTGGAATTGTCCACTAGGATGGCTTCAGGGGGGTTGCTCCAGATTATTATCAGTATCTTGTTTCCGAAAATGTTGGTTACAACAGGCGACTCCGTCTTTTGGGCAACGAACCTTACTTTCCGCAACCGCGTTTCGGCTACTGCCCGTCCTTTGCGCACGAGGTTGCGCGTGCGTATTTTCTTTCTCTCCAGTTGTGCTTTGAACTGGGCCGCGAACGCAGGCAGTGTCGAATCCAACTGGCTCTCCGAGCCAAACACGCAGTTTTCCCCGTTTTGATTAAGCACCATTCCCAGTACCGTCTTAATTCCTTTCGTTCCTTTGTATAGTCGCACGTTGCTCTGGAGTTTAGTTGCCGCATACTCCTTTTCCAAAATAGGCACTGCCTCCGAAACCTCTTCCAGCCTGCCTTGAAGGTAGTTCCGGAGGTTCTTTGGGTCGGATGCCTGAAACCGCTTGACCTTACCTATTGTCACGTACGACGCAAGCCCTTTTTCCAAAAGCAGCTTAAGCGAATTATAGGCGGAAGTACGGTCTATTTCGGCAGTCTTAGCAACCTTTCCCGCTTTGCACGAGCCTTCCCTTACTAGTGCGAGGTAAACGCGGGCTTCGTTGCGCGACAACCCGCACGAGTGGGTCAATATCCTTTCCAAATCCATTCCATCAACTGTCGTAAATAATTCTACAACAATTGTTAATAACCTTGCGTCAACTTCCGTTGCAGAAGGTGGTTTGGGTTATGCAGTTGCAGCAGGTTGAGGCGCTAAAAAGCACGGCGGGGCGGTTTGACGCGATAAACACGGAAGTTGCAGAGGCAGTGGACAAGGTTAACGACGCGTTGTATTGGGGGGCGTTGAATTACTTCCGCGATAACGGATTCGCGTGGATGGACGTTCCTACAATGACCAAGATTACCGGCGCGTGCGAGAACGTGGATACGCTTTATTCGCTGGACCACTTCGGCAAGTGCGCTTACCTTGCGCAGACCGGCCAGCTTTATTTGGAAGCTAAAATTCCGCGGCACAAGAAAATCTGGACGGTAATAACGAGCTCGCGTGCGGAAGCGGGCGTAGACAGCAGGCATTTGAACCAGTTTCAGCTTTTGGAGTTCGAGCACCAAGGCGACTTTGAGAGCCTCCTTGCGAATATAGAAGGTCTCTTGAAGGCAATGTTTGCTTCTGCAATATGCCGTTCAGGCGCCGAGATCGAGTCGCTGGGCCGTAGCATGCGGGAGCTAAGCACTTACTTAATGCGGTTCAACCGCATTACTTACTCGGATGCAATAAGGATGTTCGAAGGCACTCCGCTTGAAATCCAATGGGGTTCGGACTTGAAGCACGGTCACGAACTGTTTCTCGTAGACAAACTGGGAGGCAGGCCGACTTTCATAACCCACTATCCGAAGGCGATAAAGTTTTTCAACATGAGGCAGAACCGCGAGAACCCGTTGGTGGTAAACAGCGCGGATTTGGTCTTGCCTTTCAGCGGCGAGGCGGTTGGTTCGGCAGAACGCGAGGATGACTTTCCGTTGTTGTACGACCGCTTGTTGAAAAGCCCTATGTTCAAGATACTCAGCAAACGCGGGGTTGCAATAAGCGAGTTTGAAGACTACCTTAACCTCGTAAGCGAAAATCCGGTTTTGCACTCTGGTTGCGGCGTCGGTTTTTCACGTGTTTCCCAAAGCGTACTTGGTTTTTCGGACATTCGCCAGGCAACCAACTACCCGTTGAATGCGGAGGCCCTTTACTGACTTTACAGCAACGCGTTTTGCAATAGCGGAGTAGTTTTGAATGGAAAATAATGTCGAACAACTTTTTCAGGAAACGGGCATGGTCGGCGGGCCGGGCATCCAGATAAACGCGGTAGTAGGCCGTGCTTGTGGTGCGGCTGGAGCAGTAAATCGTGAAGGCACTTATTGCGACCATCATTGTACTTCGGAAGGCAATTACGTGTGTCCGGTTGCTCGAGATTACGTTGAATTGACCAGTTTGGCTCCTGCGCGGTATTTGGCTTGTGGAATAAAGAACGCCGCTCAAGCCTTGAGGCAGTCGAGGGATATTTTCCTACAGTATTCCTTTGACGATTACGCTGTAGATTCCTGCATTCCGCAGGAACACGCCGGCGTGTTCAAGCAATTGTTGTGGGCAAGCGGGAAAAAAGTGGACGTCAACCTATTTGGGGGTGAGGCAGGCTGGCATCCGGGCGTATGCGAAGTGGTTTCCGAACTCAAGAAAGAACAAGGCGGTTTCACGGTTATTCTCACTACTACCGGGAGTCCGTTGATTAAAAACAAGAAGCTTGGCGAAAGAATACTTTCAAGCCAGTTGGACTTGATTGCATTAAGCGCAGACGGCTTGAGTGCGGAAAGGATTCACGAGCTTTGCGCAATGGATTTGGAGGGAATAAGACGCGAGTGGAGCACAATACCTTCGTGCAGTCAGGAAAAAAAAGCATATGAAGCAATCCACGCCGCAAAGGTTGCTAAAGGCAGGGTGAGCGTAATGTTTAACGTCGTGGTGCACCCGGGAAACATCGGTGAAATAATGAAAATTCTTGACGCGTTAGACCAACACTTTCCGCTTGCCAAGAAAAACCCTTATTTTGCACAAAGTTCGTTTTACCACGGTGATGCCGTGTTCGCAAAAGAGCACGAGGCGCTGCTCGAAAAATTTTCGGACTCGATGATAAACGAACAACTCAAGCAAGTGGGGCAAAGCAAGAAGTTCGTTCCGCGGCTTCATTATTGGCTGCTTCAGAAGGCGGCGTTCGAAACCTTTTCAGGCCAAGAACTGCGCCTTGCGCTAAGCGGCTACGGCCTTTGGAAATGCTACGCCGCAGGGCGGGCCAATGCTTACTTGCAAATAGGCAAGTCAGGCAAGGCCTCGGACTCTGGAGTCTTTGGCGGCCACCTTGGCTGTTTCTGGAATGACGAAACGGTTACGTTGGATGACAAACAAGTTTGGAGCATGAGCAACGAAGAAATTCACGAATACCTTTCAAACCAGCACGTGCTCGCGCAAGCAGCTGCCAAACCTTGCCCGGGCTGCAGCATGCCTCGGCTGATAGGCAACGCCGTAAGCATGGAACTGGGCATGAACCCGGCATTGAAAACTAAGTATTTGCAGCTGAGGAAAAAACACGTTGGTTTCTAAAACCAAGAGGAGCGTGGATTGCAGTGGAAGAAAAAGTAATTGAATTGAAGAAAAACCCGGTAGTGCAACAACTTCTTTGCGAGTTGCGCAATCCCGAACTCCAGAAAAACCGCTTTATCTTCTCTGCCAACATGAAGTTGTTGGGAATATTATTGGCTGCTAAAACCTCGGAGTTCCTCGAACAAAAAGAGGTCGAAGTCGGGTCTGTCTTGGGTACTGCAAAACATAGAGTAACCGCACACGCGCCAGTTTTGGTTAACGTGTTGCGCGCGGGAACTGCAATGCTAAGTGGAAACCTGGAAGTATTCCGTGAATCCGAAACAACGGTAATAGCTGCATCGCGTAACGAGGAAACCCTTGAATGCACGGTCTACTACCTTGCGTTGAACGACGTCGTTGGAAGGGAAGTGATAATAGTAGATCCGATGCTTGCGACTGGTGGAACGACCAGTTCAGTGTGCTCACTGTTGAAAAAACACGGGCCAACTAAAATAATCGTGCAATGCGCCTTTGCCGCTCCTGAAGGTATAATCAAGCTCGAGAGCGAACACCCTGACGTTCTTGTAATCGCTGCGGTAGTCGACAAACAACTAAACGAAAAAGGCTATATTGTGCCCGGCCTCGGTGATGCAGGCGACTTGCTTTGCGGCAAAAAAGTCAAGTAAGCTACGCCAACACGACTTCCGCCAAGTCCTCGTACGTTGGGCCTTTTAGCCCAAGAACGCTTTTTTTGAAAACTATTTTTCCCACGTGGCACTTTCCGAAGTCAGCATCTTCGTTTTCCTTCCTTAGTTCAACCAACTTGTCCAAGTTCTTCCTGCCTTTAATCCTGCAAATTGTCAAATGGCCGCTGAAATCCTTTTCGCCAACGCCCAGCGCCGTTGCAACCATTGCCTGCAAATCGCTCAATTCCTTTGAATCGCAACCTGCCCAAAAGACTTTCACGAACTCTTCTTTGGGAAAAAAGCCGGTTTTTTGAAAATGCAGTTCGAACGCTTTAGGTAGCTTGCCTTCTAGCGCCTTGAATGCGGCGAGCTTCTCTTGAGCAACCTTTTCGGGAATTTCGCCCAAAAACACGAGCGTAACGTGCAACTGATCGGTTTTGACGAAATTCGCTTGCAATCCCAGCGTCCCCGCTTTTTCCGCAAGCTTTCCCACTTTGGCCTTTACTTCCCCAGACGGCTCCAATGCAACAAAACAACGCATTTCCATGCTCCCCCACAATGCTTTAATTCGCTCCCAACGATTATTCTCAGGTTACGACGGAGTGGATTATTGGATGTTTAAGCAATTAATTGTTTTCATGCTCTTGACAATCGCGGCAACCGCGTGCGCCTCGCACGTCGTAGTGACTGCACCCAATCCCGCAATCGTCGACTCTTCAGCGCCTCAAGTAATAAGCCTGGGAGTAATAGGCCCAGGCCAGAACGTAGCTGTTTCAATAGACCGCGGAACCAACGAACAAAGCAAAGACGCTTCAAACCTGGGTTCGGAAGCCATTTGGGACAAGCTAGCCGTAGTACAATCCTCATTGCCCGCAGGCTGGCAATCCATAGACAGCCTCACTTACGAAACTCCCCTTACCGCTCGCATTATTGCCGCATCTGACGCTGCCGACGGCGAGTACTCAATACAACTCCAAACCGTCGACGAGTACGAAGGCGTTGCGTCGCTTGCGTTCAGTGCCCGCGTAACCGTCTCCCGCAACGTAATGACCGCCTCCCTCAACCCGCCTGTAATAAACACGGGAATCGGGCAACCCGCGGTATACTCCTTCACCCTAACCAGCACGAGTTCGGCAAACGACGCATTCGAAATCTCTACTTCAGGCCTGCCTTACGAGTGGGCCTTTACTAAAACAGTATTCTTGCCTCGCGGCTCTACTAAGACCGTTCCCTACGAAATAATCGGTTCCACCCAAAAAGACCTGCCGGTAAAATTCACCGTGCGCTCGCTCTCAAGCCCGTTAATCCAACAACAACTCAACGCCCGCCTAATCACTACGTCTTCACTCCTCCAAGACGCCAAAGCCGCCTCTTTGGGCATCCCGTTGTTCCCCAACTCCGAACAAGCCATCTACTCCATAATAGGGTTTTTGGCTAACGTGATTTGGGTGTGAAAAAACTTGCCTGAAGAAACCCAAAAAGAAATGAAACGAAAAAAGCTGGCCGCCCGAGACTTCGAGCGGCAACTAAAAACCGAAGCAGGCCTTCAAACCCCTGAAGAAAGCGGGCTGAAAATAACTCACGAAAACGGCGGCGTAAGAATAACTATTTTTCCCAACCGCCTTGCGCAAAACAGCTTCGAACACAACCTATTGTCTTCAATGGGCCAACGCGGCGAACACTACTCAGCAGGACACGAGCTTAACACCCAACAGCCGCCGGGAATAAGAATGCGCGAGTTCCTCGCCAGCCTCGCTCATAGCGCCGCGTTCAGAAACAACCTGGATTACAAACTGGAACACTTTCCTTCATCCGGCAAAACCCCTCACTTGTTCATAATCTCGTTTGAAAAACCAGCTTTTCAAGACGACGTTCTCCGTTCCCGCATTGCCCGCGCAAAAACCATCTTTAAACACAGCCTCGGAATCATCGAGCCTCCTCTTACCGAAAACCGGCCGTCTGAACTGGACTTGAAAAAATGGAAAGTCGTCGCACACGCAATGCCTGAAGGCCACTTCATATTGCAAGCACACCCGACTGCGGAAAAATTTCGTTGGTTCAACCGCGTCGAACAACACGCGCAGGAAATAGCAGAAGCCCTCGGGCTCTCACTGGAAATAGAACGCCAAGAAACCACCAATCGCCACAAACTCAAAGTCCAATTCGTCCGTCCGTCCAGCAAAGACCCTTTTTGAAAAAACTGTTTTGCAAACACGAAACCTCGTTGCTTGTTGGCATTATAATCCCCGCCAAACGGAAGTAACGCTAACCCTCGCGGAAAACAGTCTGCCGCAAATTCAAGTACTGCTCGACTTCAGTCTGGCTTATTCCGGTTGCCTGTGAAACGCGGCGTGCCACGTCCTGCGAGCCGCTCAATCTTGATGCCGTCTTTCTTACCAGCCTTAATTCAGCAAGTTCCCGTTTGCTGAAACTCGCCGGCATTGTGCTCCTCAAAAAGTGCACTATTACGCCAATCACTGCCTTCCTTGTAGCGTATGGCTTGTTTTCAGCAAGCGCATGATGCAACGCAATCCGTGCCTCTTGCTTTATATCTTCGTAAAGAGGATGCTTGGCATAATTCTTCAAAACACTGCGCATAACCTTTTCGGCGTTGAATTTCGCATTCGTTTACGGCGTCCGAAACTCCCGACCTTCCAGCTTGGCCAAAGCAGTCTCTGCTCCGCCGTGTAAACGCATCGCGCTCCGTAAATCCCCCCGATTAAGCGCAAGCAAATCGTTTCCATTAGGAAAAAAACCCAGCTTTTCTTTCAGTTCCAGCATGTGACGCAAAATTATGCCGGTGTTTAAGCGAATCGTCGCCGCTCTTGAATTTTCCGGCTTCAAAACTCAGTGCTTTACGCACTTTGCGAATGCCGCCGTGCAACGGAATCGCACGTTGAAGGCCGTACAAGCGGTTGGTTCGAAAATCGTTTGCGTGCGGAAACCGGCCTTCAAGTTCGTAAATCAAGTCGCGCATCTCCTTTTCGAAGACGCTCCAATTGCGGTAACTGCGTTCGTCTTTACGGACAGGGTGGGGCGGGGTAAACCCAGTTTTTAGCGCGCAGTATTCAACCCGCCGTGATAACGCTTCAAAACCCTTAGCGCATCAAGGTGTTCTTCAGTCCACTTGCCTTCGGATGGCAGAGTGTCACGCCCGGTCAACACTGGTTATAGCCTTTTCTTTACTTCATTTCAGTCCCGCGGGTTCTTCAAAGTCATCAGGTTCCGTTAAGCCGCCGCTATTTTTATGCATGTATTCTCTCAAGAGTAAGCGCATGAAGAAAGACAGGGTTGACGCCGCCTGTTTCGTACTAGAGCAGTTGTCGAACGAGGCAATGCCTTCATTCAAGAAACTGTCGTCACTCAAGTTGGAAGCAAGCGAACAATTCGGTTTGCCGGACATGATTTCCAACTCCGAACTCATTGCAGCTGCGTCTGCAGCCCAACGCAAACGTCTCTCCGCGCTCTTGCGCAAGGCACCTGTGCGCTCGCTAAGCGGCGTTTCAGTCATTGCAATAATGGCCAAGCCCAGCGGCTGCGTGGGCAAGTGCATCTACTGCCCTGGCGGTACGAAATCGCCCAAAAGCTACACTGGCCAAGAGCCTGCTGCAAGGCGCGCGGAGCAAATGCATTTCGACGCATTCAAGCAAGTCCGCCACCGTGTTACTCAATTAAAGGAAATAGGCCACAACCCCCGTAAGTGCGAGTTGATAGTAATGGGCGGCACGTTCAACGCCCTTCCTCTTGGTTACCAGCGTAATTTCGTCAAACGCGCTTTTGACGGCTTCAACGTCGCCCTAAGCACGTCGCTTGCACAAGCGCAGAAGAAAAACGAGCACGCAAGCCGCAGGGTGGTTGGAATCACTTTCGAAACCAGGCCGGACTACGCCACGCCTGAACGGATTTCGCGTTTGGTGGATTTCGGCGCAACCCGAATAGAGTTGGGAGTACAGACGCTCAGCGACCAAGTCTACAAGAAAGTGCGCAGAGGACATTGCGTTCAAGACGTCGTCGATGCAACGCAAACCTGCAAAAACGCTTTTCTGAAAGTCTGTTATCACTACATGCCTGGTTTGTTTTGCACCCCCGAAGAGGACGTGCGCATGATGCGCCAGCTCTTTGAAGACCCGCGGTTTAAGCCCGACTTGCTGAAAATCTATCCCTGCCTCGTCCTCAAAGGAACTCCTCTTTATCGGATGTGGAAGCGCGGCGAATTCACGCCTTACTCCACTGAGGAAGCAGCTGAAGTGATTGCGGAAGCCAAACGCTTCTTTCCGCCTTGGGTGCGCGTAATGCGAGTTGACCGCGACATTCCAGTCAACCTCGTCGAAGCAGGAGTGGACAAAAGCAACCTCCGTGAAATAGTTGCCAAAAAGCTAGCTGAAAAGGGCGGGCGCTGCCGTTGCATCCGCTGCCGCGAAGCAGGCCTGCAGGCTCGGACGGGCAAGGCAGTTGACTGGAAGCAAGTGGAATTGAAGCGCGTTGATTATGACGCAAGCAACGGAAAGGAAGTGTTCCTTTCATTCGAAGATTCTTCCAACGACTTGCTTCTAGGGTTCTTGCGGTTGCGGACTCCGTCGGAAAACCCGTTCCGCAAAGAGCTCGAAGGCTGTGCAGGCGTGCGGGAACTCCACGTTTACGGCGAACAACTGGCGATTGGAACACACGACGCGCTGGCAGTGCAGCACAAGGACTTGGGCAAACGCCTGTTGATTGAAGCCGAGCGCATTGCCTTCGAAGAGTGGCACGCGCGGCGCGTTGCGGTAATCAGTGGAGTGGGCGTGCGGGACTACTATAGGAAGCAGGGCTATCGCTTGGACGGCGCGTACGTTGCTAAAAAACTGTGAGCACCTGCCTTGGTTTTATTGCCTTTTGCCGTACTTAATCTCGCAATGTACTCTCCCGATCCGGGTTCTGAAGAAACGCCTGAAGAAGCGCGAGGCAATTACTTGTTGGTTGCAGTAGCCTTAGCGTTGCTGTTGGTGTTTGCAGCCGCGTTCGTGGTCTTGAATGCGCCGCCTGAAAAAAAGGAGGCCGGCATGAAAGCGGTTCCTTCACCTAAATTACCGTCTGCTTCTCCGTCTCCTCTGCCTACGCCCTTCGTTTTTTACGACTTGCGCTCTGCGCCGGTTGAAGACAACGCAGTTTCGGTTACGCGTTCTATTGAAGCCGGAACCGATTTTTACCAAGATGAAATCGTTTTGGAAAATACTGGCGACGAGCAAGTGGACGTCGAGTTGCTTGATGCAATTCCCCCTGAATTGTCCGGCGGTTCCGAAGTAAGCACTTCCGGAACCGGTTTTTCATCGCCCCGCTTGCTTTCTTCAACGCCGTTTGTAAGGTCAAGCCGGGCAGTGCTCGCGCCGGGGCAAAGGGCGTCGCAAGCCATTCGCGTTAACCACGCGGTTGCAAACCCCGCGTCAGCGCCGCCAATGGTTCGCGTGGTTTCGCCGCCGCTTGACGACGCACAACGCCAAGTCATTGCGCCTGCGTTGGCAGAGGCAGCTGAAGCAGACCTTGCGCCGCCTGCATCAAACGCGGTTTCACGGGCAATCGAAGACTCTCTAGCCGGAAAGGGCGGGGTCTCTCAACGGACGAACAATGCGGCGAGACTTGCAAACCAAGTGATGCAACCCGTGCCGCAATTATCGCCGCCCCCGTTTTTTGACGTGCAAGCGTTTTTCGCAACCTTCCCGCCTGAAATAGAGTTAGGGGTTTCGGAAGCAAACCCGGTTGCTTCATACGACCTGCCGATGTACTATGCTACTCCCTACGGAATTCCGTTGCTGCGCACAGACGGCCAACTGGGCAGTTACTGCCGAGTAGAGTCCACGCAACTATCAAACGGCTATTACTCGGTGGTTTATGTTGACTTGAGTAATGCGCGCAAAAACGAGGCCGGCCGCTTCGAATTCGATTCAATCCAAGGCCGGCTGGCAATAGCCCTTCCTTACGCAGGGTTTGCCGAACACTCGATTCCGTTAACCGTTTTGGTAAACCACTTAAGCGAAACCGAATACGAACAACAAGCGTTTTACCAAGACGACGAACTCTTCGGAGAAGAAGACATTGAAGACGAAACTGTTCCAGAAGACGGGGCCGTTCCCACTGAAGACACGGCCGGTCAACAAGTTGACGAAAACCCTGCTAGCGAAACGCCTTCTTCAGACCCAAGCTCGCGAATCCAAGCCGCTTCCTATTTGGCAACTTGCGTAAACAGCCGTATCGGTGCAATGGGCGATTCGATTACCGAAGCCGGAGCAAGGGAAGGAGGGTACTTACAGCGGCTGCAAGGCCTTTGCCAAGGCGCTGTTTTTGAAGGCCACGGCATAAGCGGCCAGGGAACCAACAGGATGCGCGAACGCTTTGCCTCCGATATTATCGCCAGGCATTACGACTACGTGATAATCCTGGGTGGAATTAACAACATCGGTGGTCCCGTTGACCGTATCAAAACCGACTTGCAATCGATGTACGACGCCGCGCACGAAGCAGGCATTCGCGTGATTGCAGTGACCGTCACTCCATGGAAAGGATGGCAAACCGGACCTGGCGGGACCGACTGGAACCAGGAACGACAGCAAAAAACCGACGAGTTAAACGAATGGATTTTGTCGCGCCCGCGCAACGTCGACGTGGTAGCGGACGCTTACTCTGCGTTGGAAGACCCTCAAAACCAAGATGCAATGCGCCGCGAGTATTACAACGCGGACCACTTGCATCCCAATGCAGCGGGCCACCGGGTTTTGGGCGACGCGATTTACGCTGCCGCCTTTTTCCGCGCCCCTTCGCAACCATTAGTGCTCTCGCGTCCGGCCCCGCAAGCAAATGCGCAAACGCCTTCCGAACAAGGCGATTGGTTCTGGCCTGCAGAAGGAAGAATCGGACAAACGCAAGGCGCGCCCCGTGCAGGAGGAACCAGAATCCACTTGGGAATCGACATAAGCGGGCAATTGGATTCTCCAGTCTATGCAATTCAATCCGGCCGCGTTACCAAGACCAATACCATCACGGCTACTGCAGAGTGTGAAGCGCGCTTGCTTGCCTGTCGTCAAGGCGACCGCACTCAATGCCCTTCTTCGTCGGAACGCGAGTGCAGCAACTGCGGAAAGCAAGTGGTAATAACCGAACCCAACGGGCGTACGCACCTGTACTGCCACTTGAACGAAGTAATGGTGCAAGTCGACCAGGAAGTAACGCCCTGCCAACAGATTGGCAAAATGGGCCACACCGGAAACGCAATAGCCGGAGTCCATCTGCACTACGGCCTGTTCCGCGACGGACGCATCACGACAGAATCCAGCTCAATAGACCCGCTTTCAGTTTTTAACCCGTCCACTTCCGGCCAAAGCCAAGGACAATCAGCAGCCCGCGGACGCGAAACCCGCGACCTCAACGAAGCCGGGCACTGCGGGATAGCCGCGCCACGGGCGTAGGAACCGCGAAAAGCTTTAATATTGCAACTTTAAGTGGTGATTGAGTGGTTTACAAGTCGGTTCCCGTTGATTCGGAGTTGTACGCGGTCCTTTGCAGGCTTAAGGAGTCCTTGCATTTCTCGAGTTTTAACGCGTTGATAGAGTTCCTGGTTTCCAAGACGAGGAAAAAATCGGCTTTCGGCACCGCGCCGTGGCTTAAGGGGTTTGAACGCGATGAACAGGACCGTGTGCTTTGACACCTTTGCGTGGATAGAGTACTTCGCGGGGTCGAAGGTAGGCGCGCGGGTTGCAAAGGAGTTCGTGGACGACCACGAAGTAATTATTCTTACGCCCGTCGTTTGCCTGACCGAATTGGAGGCCAAGGCGTTGAAAGAACGCCGAAACATCGGAAACCAGTTAAAGTTCTTGGCCGAGCGCAGCGTGCTCGTCTCAATAAGCCCCGAAATAGCGTGCCGTACGGCAAGGGAAAAGGCAATTCACGGAATCGCTACGGTTGACGCCCTCATCTACGCTTGCGGCCTCGAAAACAACGCCGAAGTAGTTACCGGAGACCTGCATTTAACCGCATTAGAACAAGTGATCGACGTCAAAAAGCTCTAACCTCAGTCCCAAAAGAGCTAAAATAGTCGCAAAACCGACCGAACTCCTCGTTTTTGGTCGGGAAAACGGCTGGCTTAGATAGTGGCATGCTTCCTGTCTTTTGTTGCTTGAAAGTAGCTAAAAATGGCTACTTTCTTGCACAAAACGTTTAAATTTGGCGATCCGACTTCAAGTTGGTCAGCGAATTCGTGTTGAAAAAAATTTCAATAAACGCCAAATGTTCTCAAATCCGCGTTCGGGAAACCACGCTGCAGCTGAATGGGTTTGAACACGGCGACGCCAAACTAAACTCTTTCCTCACGAAAATAATCAAAGGACAACTTGTACAAAATCACGCGGATTACGGCTGGAAGAAATAATTCCAGTAATCATCGTCGGTTATTACCTGATGGTTTGAAGGAAGCGTAAAGTCGGCGGCGTTGGTTGCAGTGCGGAATTCGGTTATTGATCTTGAAGAGCCTCTCCGGTTGCCTTCCGTAAACGAGTATTCTAGCGCTACTCCGTATTCCTTGTCCAAACATACTTTCCAGGTGGCGTTAAGTGGTTCTTCAGTTATGGAAGAACAGCCTATTGTTCGGGTGCGGGGTTGTTCAGAAGCGGGCAGGTTTATTTCGAATGCCTTGCATTCGCGGTTTGCGATTTTGCGTTCGCCTAGAAAACGGACCTTAACCTTTTCTCCTATAATTGTCAAGTCAGTTGTGCGTAAACCGGTTTTTAGGATAATTTCGTCGGTTAAAAGACGCGGGCCAAGCACGGCGTCGCGGATTGAAAAGATGTAGATTAACGAATCCGCGAGTTTTTGGTAGTTTATTTCAGCAGTTGAAGATTCGGGTGGATTTGGAGGGGGAACTAAACCGTTTTGGGAACTAGAATCGCATATCGCATCCGTCGGGTTGCGTGCGTTGTTCTTTAATAGGTCGTAAGCATCCGAGTATGAAACTGCTGTTGTAGAACCGCCTTGCGAAACGCGGTTTGAAATCAGCGCGTCGAAGTCTTGAGAAACCAGTTGTGAACTGCAATTCCATTGCTGGGTTAGGTTGTTGAAGTGAGCGTAGCCGCAGTAATTTATTTCCGGGCCATAACCACGCCATTGTTCTCCAGTATACTGAATTGGAGCTCCGGAGAACGGAGCCGCGCCTGCCGAAATAACTTTTATAGAAAGATAATTATTGCGGCGGGCGGCCGAATA
>MNVG01000039.1 GCA_001871495.1 Candidatus Micrarchaeota archaeon CG1_02_51_15 | reverse complement strand
AATAAAAATAGTACAAGACTTTCAAATCGCGTTTGAGCTTGATCAAACTATATTTCTTGCGACATTTACTACACCAAACGCGCTTGTCGCCGAGACGCGACAAGCCATAATTGCCACAAAACCAGCACTTGCGACCATGTTCGTACATAGCACTTCCAACAACCATAGACGCAAAAACACGCTAAAATTAGTTAAATTGCTTCGTTTTCTATCCAATCACCTTTTGGTATAGCCTTTGCGAACAATTTCCGACTTTGGTTTTGGCATTTTCCCTCAATCCCTAAGCTAGAACGAAACGGTCTTTAAAAAGTGCTTTGGAGGCAGTTAAAAACTTTTAAAAAGCAGGGCTTCCCAAAAATAGTGGTATTAGCTTCGTAGTTTTAAGGTTTTATTGTAAAAGGATGGTGTTTTCGAATGGGCAGGGGAAGGGAGAGAATGGTTATTTGCGCGTCTTGCGGCAAGCAAGTGCGCCGCGACAAGGCGGTATTCATCGAGAAAGCCGTTTTTTCAAACCCGGTAGACCGCAAGGACGCCGACCCCAGCGAGTCTTATTCTCGCGCGTTTTTCCGCGAGTTTGCTTACTGTCCCGGTTGCGGCAAGCACTTGCGTGTTTACGAGAAGAAGAAACAAATGGTAGAACGCCAGCGCGAGCGTGCCCGTGAACGCACGTTCTTTGGCCCGCGGTCACGGAGCGACATGCACTCAGGACGCACGGGCAGTTACCGCGAGCCGATTTCAACCGGCCAGGCGCCGTCGGAAGCGCCTGCTGCGCAAGCAGGTGTTGGAGCGGCTGCGAAAGCCGAGCCAAAAGACGTTTCGGCGTAAAACAACTGCGCTTGCTTTTTTTTAGCAGGGCTTTAATCCGGTTTTTAGGAGTTTTTGGGGGAAGAGGGCAATAGGGCGTAAGGGCCCGTAGTCGATCGGTTAAGACGCCTGTCTCACACACAGGAGATGCGGAGTTCGATTCTCCGCGGGCCCACTTTTTTGTTCCTTAGCGTAAGGAAGTGGGTTGAAAGGTAGTTTTTTAAACGATCCCAAGTCTTTTTAAAGAAAGTTTTCCAGAGACGGTTTTGTTAAGGGAGGTTTTCGGTTTGAGTATTTTAACGCGTTTTTTGGCAGTTGTTTTGGTTGCAGTTTTGGTTTTGCCTGCTTTTGCAGTTGCAGCCGCGTCTCCTACGCCTGTTGCGTCTGTGCCGGTAGTAAACATTGTTTGCTCGGATTCGGATAGCGGGCGGAATTATTTGGTTGCGGGTTCTGCTGCTGAAACGAATTATGTTACTGGCATTACGCGGAGGGGTACTGATGCTTGCGTGGATCCGGACACGGGTTTGAAAACGGGTTCTTCTGCTTACGTCAAGGAGTTTTACTGCAGTGGGACGCGCATGTACGCTGCAATAGAAAGGTGTGCTGAAGGCTTGGTTTGTGACGGCGGACGTTGTGTCGTTGAAGCAACGCCGGCGCCACTTGCGTTGCCTTGCACTGATTCCGACGGCGGCCGCGGACGGTGGCTTGCGGGAACAACCTTGCGGGAAGGAGTAGGTTACTTCGTGAAAGTAAGGTCGGAGTGCACGCTTGAAAACACTATTCCCTCGCCTTGATCTTCAATACCGTCGCGCCTTTTGGGACTCCGAATTTCCCTTGCTCGGCTTCACTTAATTCAGTTGCCTTTAAGCCCAGTTCAGGCAACAGGCTTCGAATGTGGCTGCCCAAATCGTTTTCGTGCACGTGTTTGCTTGAAGGCGCGTGGAAAAGCACTGGCTTTTCTTGTTCGAGGCACGCGCGGAGTGCTTTCCTAATCAATAGTCTAGACGCCCAGTGTAGTTTGGTTGCGTTGCTGTTTTGAGCCGGTTTTTCTCTGTGCAAAGCGGTTATAAACAAGTGGTCATTCGCTTCGGCAACGTGGAGATGCTGTTTTTGGTCGGAGTAAGCAGGGTAAGTGGATTCGAGTTTGTACAGTCTACCAAACTCATATTGCTGGACGTGTTTGCGGGGATCGTTGAATGCCACTAAAAGGCCGTCTTGCGGCGAACACCTTAGTTTGTAGTGTTGTGCCGCGCCAGGCGGGGCACTTGGCTTGCTTCTAAACGGTTCCAGGTTTGTGCACCTCCTATTTCTCACTTCAGTTGCTTATTCGCCCAAAAAGCAAATTCTTTGTTTACTGCGTATGGCTTAATGCCGATGATTGCGGGCAATTCATACGAATGCATTTGCTTGATTAGGCGTTCTAGTGCAAGCCGTTTGCGCGGCGTTGTCTTCAGCAGCAGGAAGCATTCTTTCGTATTTACTTGCTTGTTTTTCCAGTTGAACGCGCTTTTACCGTTCCAGTAGTTTGCGCAGGCCGCGAGCCTCGCGTTAAGGGCTGCGGAAGCTATTTTCAGAGCTTCCTTTTCGCTTGAGCAGGGCACGTATAACAGTATCATAATCCAATTCGCGTCTTTTGCTTCCTTCCTTGTCCTAGGGGAATTGCGTTTATTCCTTTCTTGCGCAAGTCAGCAGCCAACTCGGTTGCGTAGCCATGGGTAGTAAAAACCTTTTTTGCGCCGCTTTCTTCTGCGTAGCGCACGAGCTCGGAGTAGTCCGCATGGTCGCTTAGGCAAAACGACTTGAACCGCTCGCTTCCAACCGAATTCATTGCCCAGCCAGTTGCAACCGCGCACGAAACGCGTTTGCAATACAACGCGGCCGCGTCCGACGCAAGCTGTGGAGTCATTTTGTGGTGGGGAATAACCGCGGTAAACGAGTGTTTCATTGCCTTGATTCCCTCGTTGCTTTCTGCATCCAAAAAATCCAGTTTAACCCCGTGGGCTGTGTAAATACGGCATACGTCTGCAATATCTTTTGGTACGATTGGAGCCGTATCGCAGTAGTCGTTCAATAGTTTGACTATTTCTTGGGCTTTTCCAAGCGAATAGCCGCCCAGCAAAACCACGTCGCCGCTTGACTGCCTGCGTTTGGCCCAGTCCGCCATTTCCTTGCGGGTTTGTTCTCTAGGCGGAAAACGGTAGCGCGGCAGGCCGTAAGTCGCTTCGATCAAAAGCTCTTCGCACTTGGCGACTTTTGCGCCGCTGCAAGTGAGCGAGTCTCCGAGCTTGAAGTCGGAAGTGTAGGTAAACGAAGTGGAATCCCATTTGGCGTGTAATTGAGCAGAACCCAAGACGTGTCCTGAAGACGAGAGCGTCACGCAAAGGTCGTCTTGCTTGAATTCGCTTGCGGCGTTCGCGCACTGCGGCGAATAACCTCGGGCTTGCATCAAGTCCAGCGTCGCCTTGCTGCAAAGCAGCGAACCGGCTTTTCGAACCGCGTGGTCGGCGTGGGCGTGCGAAACGAACGCGTTTTCGCCCCTGCAGTCTAACGAAATGCGTTTTCCGTCTGCTAGTAGTTCCACTGAGTGACCCTTGCAATTAAGCATACGTGCAAGACGTTGCCGTCCTTAAAAAAACGTTCTGTCGTTTCCTTAAACCTTCCATTTTCCGCGGCGTTCTAGGATTTCGTCAAGCAACAACGCCGCGTGACCGCGTGCTGTTTCCGTAATCTTGTAAGGAAGTTTCAAGCCCTTCATTTTCAACGCGATTTCCTCTGCTTTATCCAACCCGGCGGTTCCGGTTTCCAAGTGTGCGCGTGCGGCCGTATTAAGAAAAAGTATTCCCTGCTCGGCGTCATTCCTATTGAGCGCTTCTGTTGCTTTAGATTCCTTTTCGGTTGCAATGGTTTTCGCGTCAAAAACGCCCGAGCGCACGCCGGCAAGAAGCACTTGCTCGCGCGTTTGATTTCGCTTGCGGTGTCCTGCCGCGTTTGCCAGTGTCGTGAACAATTCGGAAGCATCGCTTGAGGAAACAATTCCATTGCGGGTCGCCTTTTCCAATACCTTCGCCAGTTCGAATTCGAATTCCTTGCCTTTTTTACGCAGGCTTACGAATTGCCTAGCCGCGCTTGCCGCGTGTTTCACGAAATCTTTCGAAGCTTCGCTTGCGTCGAGTGCGTTTAGCTTGACTCCTTTAAAGAGGATGCGCGCGGCTGACAACGGCCCGCCCAAAAATTGGTCTGATGCGGCAGACGCAGCGTATTTTTCGACGCGCGACCTTACTTCCTGCGAGGCCGGCTCAAGTTTTTGCAATTCAACTGCCGATTCCAACACCCGCAGTGCCGCCAGCGGCTTTGTTCTTGCAATAGCGTCCGCGCGTGCAAGGAAAAAGAGAGGATGCACCGAATCGAGAAGGCCTTGAGCCGATGCTGCAGTCCAAAGCGCCGCTTTTGTCTTGGGGGAATAGTTGTATCCAGAAAAGTTAGGTAGGCGTTCTTTCAATATTGATTCGGTGCGGTAGTCCACAAACGAGGCTCGCGTGCGCGAAGCGATTTGAACTATTTATGCAATCGCCTTGACTTCCACTGCGTTTTCCCTGCACGCTTTGAAAAAAGCCCCTGCGTTGCCTTCGTCAATGGTTTTTGCTTCAAGCGCCTTTTCAACGAGTTTCGCGGCTTTAACCTGCTTGCCTCTCTTGATGAAATGCATTATCAGCTTGCTCGCTTGTTTTTCCGAGCCGCGCTTGACGATTATTTCCGCGTGCGGCATGCTTTTGGTTGCACGAGAAAGGCTTTCTTCGACCACGAATTTCTTGAGTTGTATCTTCATTTGGCCTGGGCTTCGGAGCAGGATTTTTCGGCCTGCGTTCAAATAATGCCATGTCGTGTGCATAAGCACGCGGGCCTTTTTTATTTCAAGCGGTTCGTTTTACCTTGTGCGCGAAGGGGGGTGGGGCGTAACTTAAAAACGTTTGAGCCGCTTAATACGTTTCAAGAGTGAAAAATAATATGCCTTCCACACTTTCAACCGAATGCGACCTTGCAATAATCGGCGGAGGCCCGGCTGGAATGAACGCCGCGCTTTACGCTTCGCGCCGCGCTTTGAAAACCGTGCTTATTGAAGAGAAGATGCTTGGCGGAATGCTTAACGAAATGCGGGAAATTGACAATTACCTCGGTTTTCCCAAGTCAACGGGTCCTGCTTTGAAAGAAGCTTTTGCAAAACACTTGGCCAACTTTGAAGTGGAAACCCGCGAGTTCGAAGCAGTAGAAGCCGTTTCACGCGAAAACGGTTCGTTCATGCTTTCTACTTCGGCAAGCAAGTTGACTGCCAAAGCCATAATCCTTGCAACGGGAATGAAGCACTCTGGCTTGGGACTTGAGTCGGAAAAAAAGCTGTTGGGAAAAGGAGTGTCTT
>MNVG01000026.1 GCA_001871495.1 Candidatus Micrarchaeota archaeon CG1_02_51_15 | reverse complement strand
GCATAATGATAATAATAGCCGCAGTAATCATAGCCGCAATCATGACCGTAATCCTCACCATCGTATTCAAAGTACTACGCGCAATAACCGACAACCTGCTTGCAGTAATTGCAATAACCATAGTAGTCGGACTCGCCGCATTCTACTTATTAGGAATGCTCGGCGGAAGCGCGGCCTGAACCCATTTGCATCCGGGCGCGTCTCTTGCCGCGAATTGCTTGCGCATTGACCGCAGCGCGAATTCGCGGTCTTCGTATTCCCCTACGCAATCGTTCGCAACCACAACCTCGTAGCCGCGATAGTAAGCGCCCGCGGCAGTCAGCATTACGCAGATATTAGTCGCCACTCCGCAGAGAATAACGGTTTTAACCTTGTTTTTCTTGAGCCACGCGTCAAGCCGAGTACGGTAGAACGCATCATAAAAGTTTTTTGCGAAAACCCTTTCAACGGCCAATGGCTTCACGCGATAAAATCCAGCGCCGTTGCTTCGCGGAGCGCACAACCCATCCAAACCGATTTTTTCCAGCCTCCGCAAATTGCCTGCCGAAATCTTTTTCGGGTCGTAAACCATGCGCGTAAACGCAATCGGAATTCCCGCGCGCCTCGCGCGACCAAGCAGCTTCTCAGTGTTTCGCACTGCACGGTAAACCGACTGCATCGGCCTGCCCGATTGCGCAACCCTTCCTTCAGGCGAACAATAATCGTTTTGGACGTCGATGACTAGGAGGGCGGTTGATGAATTACGGTAATTCAGCACCCGGATGCAACCCCTGGTTTGGTTTTTGCAGTCATTTCACGGCGGTTTCCCAGCCTAGGCATAGGGCATTGCACCGTCTTTTTCGGATTCATTTCAACTTCACTTTTTCCTCGACTTTTTTCACCAACGCGCCGGACCGCACTACCTTCGCGGCAACGTCTTCCACGTCGCGGTAGAACACGCGGTCTTCTTCGACTTTCGGAGAAACGCTACGCACTGCTTCGTACGCCGCCTGCGTTCCCCGGCCCAGCACTGCAGGCTTCTGGAACTCGTAGGCCTGGCAAGCGCAAATCAACTCGATTCCCACCACGGCCTCGGTATTGCGGATTATCTCGCGGGCCTTGCGCGCGGCGATTGTCCCCATTGAAACGTGGTCCTCCTGGTCTGCACTGCACGGAATCGAGTCCACACTCGCTGGCGAAGCGAGAATCTTGTTTTCGCTAACCAACGCAGCCGCAGTGTACTGCGTTATCATCAACCCGGAGTTCAGACCCCCTCCTTCGGAAACGAGAAACGCAGGCAGGCCGCCGTTCAAAGCAGGGTTGAGCAAACGGTTTACGCGACGCTCTGCCATATCGCCTATTTCGGCAACCGCTATTCCTAGAAAGTCCATTGCATAGGCAACGGGTTGTCCGTGAAAATTGCCGCCCGCCAAGTAAACGAGCCCGTCAGTCAGGAAAATAGGGTTGTCCGAAACCGAATTCATCTCTATTTCAACCTGCTTGCGCGCGTAAGCAATCGCGTCGCGCGAAGCACCGAGCACTTGGGGAACGCACCGCAGGCTGTAAGCGCTCTGAGTATCGCGCTTGGGCTTGCACAGCACTTCACTGTCGGAAATCAGCGCCCGCAGGTTTTTCGCAACAACGTCCTGTCCCTCAAAAGGACGCAGTGCGTGCAAACGTGCGTCAAACGCAAGCGTAACTGCGTTCAACGAATCGACAGTCAAAGCAGCGGCAACCTGGGCGCATTTAAGCAATTGTTCTGCGTCGTAAACAGCCAGTGCGCCGATGCCAGTCATAGTCTGCGAGCCGTTGAACAACGCAAGCCCCTCCCGCGCCTCAAGCTCAATCGGCTTCAAGCCCGCTTTCGCAAGCGCCTGGTTGCCAGGCATCCGCACGCCGGCATAAAACGCCTCGCCCTCGCCCATCAAGACCAACGCCATTTGCGCAAGCGGCGCCAAATCACCGCTGGTCCCCCACGCTGCCCTTCTCGTAAATCACAGGAGTAACGCCAGAGTTAAGCAAGTCGGCGAACAACTGCAGAGTAGGAGGACGCACGCCGGAACAACCGCGCGCCAAAACATTTGCTCTCATCAACAAGCTGGCCCGCGCCTCGTCTTCAGGCAACGGGTTGCCCCAGCCAGCAGCGTGCGCGCGAACCATCCTCTTCGAAAGCTCGGCGCCATCGCCAGCAGAGATAACCGAGTTCCCAAACGCACCTATCCCCGTATTCACGCCGTAGAGCACGTCGCCGCGCGCAAGCATTTTCTGCAACGCCGCCCAGTTTTCCGCAACATCCTGCATCGTCTGCTTCGAGAAAAACACTTTTTCTCGGTCGCGTGCAATTGCAACCGCCTTCTCAATGCTCAAACTTTTTCCATCTATTTCGACACTCATTTTTCCCACCCGTTTTTCGAACTGCGTTTCAACGCGCTAACGTCGTCGGCCTTGCACACGCGGACTGTTGCCGCGGCTCCGCTGAAGTTGATTTGGAACAGCACGACGTCGCCCTTGCTTGCACAAAGTTTCTCGCGCAACACTAAGGGAAGCACTACGCGGGCTTTTGAATCAAGCCTGCAGGCGACTGTGCGCGACGCAATGCAAGAAACAGGCCGCGCGGTGAACCAAACCACCTTGCGTTTTAATTACTTTCATTAAATTGCGTCACCTCACCGAATTGTTTTTCTTAAAGTAGTTTATGGCTTTCCCACTTAAATACGGTTTTGGCTCAGAGCGCGAAAAGCATTTTTTGAATCCACGGCTATAGTTCGGCAGTTGCTTTCAGTACGGGGTCGGCCACTTCCTTGAATGGAGGCACTGTCTTCATCAGGCCCGTGAGTTCGGGCACCCAAACGCTTTCCAAGCCGGCTACCTTGTTTGCAAACGTGAGCTTGTCGAATTGTTCGCCGTAGAAACGCATTTTCTCATTGACCAGGCCTGAGTCTAAGTTGACGCCTTTTTTTATCAAAAACGCCAGGTCGTACAAGTCCCTTGCCTTCACTCGCTTGAGTATCGCCCGAATTTTTTCCGCGGCAATCTCTTCCCTGTTCATTACTGGCACTGAAAAAGGCCGCAAGTCATCGTATATTGGGACTACTTCCTTCACTTCCGGCTTAAGCACGACGTCGTTCCTCTCGGATACATCCATGTCCACTATGGCCTGGCTTAATCCGCCGCGGTATAACGGGCCCTCTGCCTTAATCTTTATGTTTCGGCCGGCCAACGGCTTTTTTTCCTTCACCTCGTTTCTTATTCCCAGCACGCCGAGAGTCGAAGTTATGCTGTTTGCCAGCTGGGAATAATCCACTTTCGCAGTTGCCGTAAAGTCAAGGTCTTCCGAAAACCGGCCCAAGCCGTAAAAAAAGAAAAGTGCAGTACCTCCCTTGAACACCAGTTCGTCCGCAATACGAGAGTATATTGCATAAAGCACTGCAGTCTGCATGTAATGCTTTTCCTGCTGGTGCGGCAGCAAGCCGTTCGCTTTAGCAAGCCGCCGAAGCTCTTCCCCGCTTATCATCCGTCATCCACCCGCTTCAGCCCTGCCTTCCTCTTGTACAACTCGATCTTCCGCCCATCCAATCCTTTTTCAATTTCCTTCACCGTTTTCCCATACTTGTATAATATGTCTACAACCGCCTTCTCCGGTTCGGCCACCCACATTGCGTAGCCATTGTAATCTTTTTGCGCGTACCCAAAAAACATTTTCTTGGGCAGTGAAACAAACTCGACGCCCTCCACTTCCATCCTCACCCGCTTTGGCACAGCAACTTGAATTATTGCGGGAACCTGGTTGATTCTTCCCTGCAGGTAGAGCGCGGTATTAAACGACAAATACGAATTAGGCAGCAAGTAAGACGCGTACGCCAGAGGATCGTTTTCCCGGGAGTAAAACCCCTTGGCAACCCTGTAAAGCAGGCCCTTGCCCCGCATCCTCTTTATATACGTGTTCGCCCGCGCCTTAGTCGTCCCCGACGCCCTCGCTATCTCCGCAGTAGAATACAGCGGAGTTTTAAGCCGCCTAAGAGACTCAAGACAACGGTAAATATTCACACTAATCAAAAAGCCCATTTACTTATAAAGGTTTGCCCCCAGCATAACAAAATTGTCATTTTAGCGGCAGTTCGCTACTTAAACGTTTTTGGATAAAACGGTCGGCTTCACCTCAGTTTGATTACCGACCTGGCCGAGACCCCTGCGCGCGGGAAACTTCTGTTTCCAGAGCTTTTGCGCGAACGGCATCACGCTCGCGTCGTTTGCTTTCGCACCTAACTATATTGACCTCGCCAGCGCAGCAGGTAGGTGTTATTCTTTAGCTGTTTTGCGGAAGCGCGCGGAGTGGCCGGAGTAATTAAACAACGACGCGAGGAAGCCAGCGTATTTCCGTCCAGAGAAGTCAATGCGTTCAAGTGCCTTCACCGCCTCGGCCTTAGTGGTTTCGTCGGGGCTGGTAAGTCCGTGTTCGACTATTGCCTGGATGTGCGGCTGGGCGAGTTCGCCGTGCTTTCCCAGCAGGCGGATGATGCGACGCCGGACCACGTCGTCAACCGAAAGCTGTTCTCGCCCGATTTTCAGCGGGGCTTTTTTTCTTGCTAATCTCTGTAATTGCACGTCCGAAATGTTTAAGTCGTGTTCGGCCGGTTCTTCGCGTTGCAATGCTGCTGCCAGCCGAGCGAGTTGAGCCGGGTCAAGCGTGAACTTTTGCAACATGGACGCCGCCCCTGCGCGCACTTCCCGCTTTTTTTCGTAAGTGGTTTTTTCCCCGTGGGAACCGTATTCCAGCCCGTGTTCAATCAGTGCATCCGCAATTTCTTCAGGACCCAATTTTAGTTCACGCAGGGCATCGCGCAGCAAGGCGAAGTGGCCTGATGAGAGTCCGTGTTCGATTATTTGCGGCGCGTGCTTGGCTGCGGCAGGGCCGTGGCTCTTGATTATTCTGAAAAAAACGAAGGCCGGGATTTTATTGCGGTTTTCAACAACTTGACCAACTGCCTCCGGCGTGGCGGCGAGCGCTTCTTCAGCTGCCTCTGCCACCAAGTTCGCATCCAAGCCGGAGTTGCTCGCCGGTTTTTCGCGGGCGAAACCGTGCAAAATCAGTTCTCTTGCAGAGCTTTCCGCCATTTTTTTGAAAACCGATAATAACGCGCCGTAAACTTTGACTTGGTCGGGCATTTTTTTTATTTCGCGCATTGCCTCTGCTATTGGCTTGACGTCCGCAGGGCTTAACCTCATTAGCTTGATTGCTTGTAGCGCCGCAACCACTTCGTTAGGAGGGCGGTTGCCTGCAATTTCCTTGAGTACATTTAACGCGGGCGCAACGCAAGGGCGTGAGAGCGACGCTTTGCTTTCGACGGCTTGCTTGAAAAGCGAGTGTGCTTCTTCAGGGGTTGCTTTGGCGAGTTTTCTTGCTAGCTCAAACGGCGAACGGAATTCCGACATTAACTGAAAGTAAGGCAACCGAATATTAATACTCCGCCGTTCCGTTACCAAGCCGCCGCTGGGCGTTAGGGCGCAGGGCGAGATTTTCATACCCGAGAAAAAATATTTTCGCTTTTCTTTTGGGGGTTCGACCAGACCTTTTTCTTTCCTAAAGAAAAAGGGATGGGCTTTGAACTCGCGTCAAAGGATCCACAGTCCTCTATCCTAACCAAGCTAGACTACCCGCGCCATTCTTCTTTCTTGCCTGGGAATAATGTTTTGCCCAACCCACTTTTTATTTGCTTTGGGGGGCGCGGTCAAGGCATTTCTTTTTTTAATTCGAGTACTTGCTTGCGAGAGTGTTCGCTCGACAGTTTTTCTGCTATTACTTAAAGAGCAGTTAAACGAAAGAGCAGTTAAACGTTGTTCTTGGGAGTAACTTGATTCGGGATATAAGTAGTTGACCCAATCACGTATCAAGTTACGACTGCAGACGTATAGGCCGCAGTTCAGTTTTTCGTCCCAATATTTGCGAGGCCGCGTTTTGTGTACCACTAATTCATCTATATCGTGTATTATTGAATGCCGTCCGCCGTTTTTTGAAGAGAGTACTGCAATAGCATCTCTTTCCGGAAAGCGATCCGCGTTAACTATTTTCGCAATAAGTTGCAGAGTGTCTTTTTTGGTCTCTTTGGAGAAACGATTCCATTTCGCGGGCATTATTTGGTGATGCCGGTTTAAGATTTGGTCGCGCAGCCTCGGTCTTATGGGTCCGTCTTCAGCAGAAGTTACGCGCGCTTTTGAAACCAGTACGTAATTACCTTCGTGTTTTAGCACAGCCATTTTCAAAGGAATTCCCTGGCCGCGCAGGTCTTTGATAGCTTGAACATATGCGCGGCCTTCGGAATCCGATAGGCTGGAGTCTGGCTTGAATTCTTTTACAGCAACTTGTTTTGTCCGCCCGTTTTTTGTCAGCGTGCCGAGGTAGACCGTGCCGTAACTACCTTCGCCAAGCTTGTGGCTGGTTACCACCAGTTTTTCCACGTCTCCAGGCCTAATCCATTCCTCTCCGCGCGGCTTGAGTTTTGCGGGTTTCGGCATGGGAATCAGTTGGGCTCGGGGTGTTTAAGTGGGTCGCGGTTTTTTCAGCAGGTTTGTATTCTGTGGGTTATTGTCGCGGTTTGGTTTTCGCGGTCTATTGAGCGGAGGGTTGTTTGGTGTTGGCCGTCGAGTAGGGTGAATGACGCGTCGGTGACTAGTGGAGTGGGTATTGATGGCGTGGTTCCGGATAAAATGTTTAGTCGGAGCATTATTGTGTTTCCTGTTCGCGGAATGTCTTCAAGGGTTATTCGGTAGTTTGGGGTTTGGAAGTAGCGCGCGGTTTCGGGCGCTGGGTTTGCGTCTGCGGAGTAGACTGGATTGAAGAACGATGGGCCGGGCATTGCTTGTTTGATTAGGGTTATTTGGCGGTCGGTAATGCATTCGGGCCGCGGGGTTGCACCTGGCGTTGCAGTCGGCGTTGGAGTGGGCGTGGGAGTTGCAGTAGGTTTGGGAGTGGGCGTTGGCGTGGGGGCGGTGCTTGTTTGTTGTTGGCAGTTTGCGAATTGGGTTTGCATTACGGCAATTGATTGGATTTGGGAGAGGGTTTGCCACAAAGGCTGTGAGTAGGCTGCAGCGCATAGCCAGGCGTTGAATTCGGCAGTGTTTTCTGGCGTGCACAGCGGGTCGGCTGCGCATTGAGAGTAACGGCCTTCGGGAGTGCAGTTTTGCATTCCCCAGTTTCCTTGTGGGTCGGTGCAGCGTTGGGTTTGGCCAATGTTGCATTTGCAGTCGTTGTCGTTGTTGGAATTGCAGGAGTCGGGACAGCAGGTTAGGGGAGTGCTGTAGACGGGGCCGCATTTGGTTTGGTTGGAGCAGGTTCCGTCGGGGCCGCAAGTGGTTTGTCCTGCGCAGGGGTTTACCAAGTAGCATTGCGAGTATTGGTTTGCAATGCATTTTTGCGCAGCGGGGTAGGGGGCGGCGGTGAATAGGCCGGGAACTTGGTTTTCACATTGGCGTACTGAGTTTTCGGCGCATTCGTGTACTTTGAATGGGACTGAGTCTGTTGAAGAACCGGCGGTTGCGGTTATTGTAGTCGTGCCGGATAGGAGGAAGGTTGTTCGTCCGGTTTCGTCTATTGTTGCAACGTTGGGAGGCGAGGCGGTCCATGTGATTGTGGGGTTGGTTATTGTTCCTTGGGCGTCGGCCGATATTATAGAGAGTTGCAGCGAGTCTCCTATTTTTGGAGAGGGGATTGTTTGGGGGCGGGGAATGATTTGAATTGACGTGGTTTCGCCGGCTGTTTCGGCTATTGTTACTGTTGCTGAAATCGTTTGATTTCCGGATTCGGTTTCTTGGGTTGCGGTGATTATTCCTTCGCCGGCTTCGTAAACGGTTAGTTCTGCAACGGTGTTGTCGAGCGTTGTTGGCTCCAAGGTGGCTGACGGGCCTTCCCAGCTCCATTTTGGGTTAAGAGAGTAAGCTGCGCTTGCGCCGTTTGCAGTGAGGGTGAATGGGATTGACGTGTTTACCAAGGCAGTGGCGGGCGAGGGAGACAGGGTTAGGTTAGTGGATTGGATTGCCTCTATTATAGTTATTTCGGAGCAGCCTGCGAATTCGCTTGCTTCGTGTATTGCGCAGGCGATTGTTTGTCCGAGGGCGGTTGCGGTGAAAAAGCCGTTTTCGTCTATTGTGCCTAATGATTCGTTGGTGTACCAGATTACGGGAACGTTTTCAAGGGCGGTAGGCGGGTTTGCGTCGGAGTAGGCGGCGTAGGTGAATGGAATTGTTTCTCCGGCGTAGGCAATGTAGGTTGAAGGTTGGACTTCGATGCTTGCCAGGCGGCTTGGCGGGGTGTAGCCGCAGTCGAGGGAGTTTTCGGTAATGGTTTCGTAGTCGCATTGTTTGGTTGAGGGGTTGCAGAAGCCGTTTTCTTTTCTGGTAGTGTTTTCACAGACGTCGGGGCAGGAGATGGTTTGGCAGGTTGGCGTCGGCCTTGAGGAGCGGGCGAGGTATTCGGGGTCGGGCAGTGAGCAGCATTGGAGGAGCACGGGTTGTTCTTGTGTGCGGTTGTCTTGGCGGATTCGTTTGTAGCCTGCTTTGCAAAAGGGGTTTTCCGATGGTTCGGTTACGTATTGTGTGTGGCATTGGTTGTGGGTTTCGAGTTCGATGAATGGAAGCAGGTTGATTAAAGGGGTTAGTAATGGAATGCCACAGTTTGCGGGGCCGTCGACGTCGTCGTCGTGAGTCGTTTTGGTCGGGCATTCGTTGGGCCCTATTAGGCCGCATCCGGCTTCCTTTGTTTTTCTGCAGGTGTACGATTCGACTGTTACGAGTTGTGTGCCGGCGTCTTGGGTCGTGCACTCGGCGTTGGAGTCGATGCAGTCTTGCGGGCATTCGCCGTTTGGTTCCGAGCATTGTTCGAGTGCGTGGCAAGAGAGGCTTATTGTTAGGAGCAGGAAGAGAGTTGCAATGATTTTGGTGTTCATTTAGTTTTTTCACGTCGTGGTTATAGTGAGTTGGTACTTGTGTCTTTTTGCTTCGCGTGGGGCTGCGAGGTTGAAGTCGTCAGTGGAGTTGTCGGATATCCAGAAGTCGAGGTAATAGGTTTGGTTGGGTCGTAGATAAAGCGCAGGGTCTTGCATTGCGTCAGGGAGTCCTTGGCCTATTGTTTGGCGGATTATGCCGCTGGCAGAAAGGGGGTTGCGGAACACGTTGGCCCAGTAACGGGAAGTGGTGTAAGGGGAAGCATATACCGAGTTGCCTTGGGCGTTTCTTATTCGTTCTACCCAGATTGCGGCGCTTGCCAGGGGGGCAGTGGCGTTAGGTTGTAGGCTGGTGCCGTATATTATTAACGGGTTTTGTTGACTGCACGCAGGGTTGGCTGAAGACGAGGGGGCGCGGGCGTTGTAGAACGTGTTGTCGTCGGTTATTCCGGCTAAGTCGGTTGTGCAAGTGGAACGAGTGAACCTAGACGCGGGGTCGCAGGGGTTGGCGTAGAAGTACGGCTTGCGCGCGGGAGCCGGGGCAGTGAAGTCGTTGCAGGCGTTGGAAGAAACGGTTTTTTCAACACTCGGTGTTGGAACGAGGGATAGTTGGATTGCGTTCAGGTAGAGTTTGCCTGCTTTTTGGTGGGTGCGCGGAGTTTGGCCTTCTGGCGGGTAGTTGGCGCGTACGTCGGAGTTTTCAAAGAAGCGCAGTTTTTCGGCGTGGATTGCGATGTCTGCAGCGGGGGTTGTAGTGGTTGTTGTAGGCTGGCTTAATTCCGCGTTGGAAAACAGAGTCCGAGAGTCGCGAGTCCAGAATCCGACGGTTCCTTCAGGAGTACAACCGGGAATGTCGTGGTCTATTGCCGGAGGGGGCAAGAAGTTGCCGTCGGCAGAGTAGTACGCTTTGAAGTTGCAGCCGTCCGCGGTTATTTTCAAGTAGTATGACGCTGCGTTGGCCGGAAGCAAGGCGTGCGGATAGGCCGATGGAAGGTAGTTTGTTTCAGCGACTATAGGCAAGCTGGTTGCAATGGTTTCCCAAGCCGAGTTGCAAAATGAGGTCAGGGCCTGGCCAGTTGCAAAAAAGGGGTTTACTTCGTTGCAGACGCGTATTGCAAGCCGCTTGTCGGAGGGGAATCCGAGTTCTTCGAATGAGAGTAGGTAAGCTTTTTGGTTTTGGCTGCGGAATAGCAGGCCTGCGCTTGCTGCGCCGACTCGCAAGTCGCCGTCGGCTGCTTGCAAGTGAGTTATCTTAGCTGAGAAAGAGTAGTTTAGTGCATGGTCTGCCGAAGGAGCCGCGATTACTGCAGTGGATGTGGGCGCGGCGTCTGCGTTGAACGAATAAGTTGCGGTGGAAACGCAGTCTAAAGGATCTGTTGGAGAGCAGGCGGTTGCGGAGAAAAAATATTTTCTGCGTTCGAGCGTGCCGCGCGCGGTTCCGGAAGCAGGGTCGTATTGGGCGAGCGTGTTTTTCCACTTGGGGTTTTTCAAAGCCGCGAATTCAAGGGTTGCGTTGTCGGCAGTGAATGCCAATGTGCAGGAGTGTCCGGCGTAGTCTGAAGAAAGCGGCGCGGAGTGGTTGGAGAAGTTGTAGTTTGCAAGTGCGGAAGTAGAAGTGCCTAAACGGAGGTAAAGCGTGTTTTGTTGCATCATTTTTTCAGCTGCGGTTACGCACGAGTTGTCGTCGGCTATTGAAACATGGGTTATTTGGAGTTGGATTGCTATTGATTGTGCGTTGGTGTCCGTGGAAGCAGGGCCGTATTTTGCAGGCCGCGGGGTGTACGCCAAAGAAATTATTTTCGCATTGTTATCGGAAGTGGAGTGCGCGAGTGACGGGTAGCTGAATTCGTTGGCCAACAGGTTTGCTTCTATTGAACGTTCTCCACGGGTCCAGTAGTTTGAGTCTTGCGCGTCGTATTCGTAGGTAACTGACGGCACGGCAGTTGTTTCAACAGACGGGGAACGAGTGATGCGGCCCGAAATCGGGTCGTACAACTGGTTTTCGGCGATTGTGTTGCGCGCGTTGGTTGTCGACGAGGAAGTGATTGCGTTGGCGGTTATTGAAGAGTTGATTTCCGCGTTTCCTGCGAAGTTGAGGAGGATCGTGTTGTTAAACGATGCATCAGGGTAGTGAGAGTGGGGGAGGAACGGCTGTTGGTTGGTTGCGGTTATCGGGCCTAGGATGCGGCTGAGGCCGGCTTCGTTTGTTTCTATTGTCACTGCGTTTTCAAGCGAGGATATTGCACCTGAAGCCGAGACATTGAGGCCCGTCGACAGGTTCATTGAAACGAGGAAGGTTGCTGAAACAAGGGCGTTGACTCTGACGCGATTGCCTTGTACGAACAGCCTGCCTCCGGTTATTTGGAAGAAAGAGAGGAAATTGGTTTTGTTGGCTTGAATAGTTGTTTCGCCGCCTGAAGTAAGGGTGGTGAAATTGATTTCTTGCGCGGGAAAGCTTACGTAAAGGGCGTGCTTGCTTGGGAGGCTGCATTGGTTTTCTTGAGGCGTACAACACCAAGTGCAAGCCGCTGAAGATAATGCGTTTACTTCGCCGAATTGGGAGTCGGTTCCGCCGCCAAGCGTGCGTTCGGTTATTCGCATGCCTCCTCGGAGGGAAACGATTTTAGCAGAGTTGCTTGCAACCAAGCGGTTTGTTTTGATCGAAAGCCAGTCGCCTGCGCGGATTACCGCGTTGTCCTCTAAGTAAATGGTGTTTGCTTCGATCGAAACGTTTCCGCACTCGTGGGATATCTTGGCTCCCGAACGCAGTATTATTGAGTCGGCAGCAATTATGCTGAGCCTGCCTAGGTTGGCGCAGGAAGCAAGGCTGCCTTCAAAGAGGAATGCATTGGAATCAAGCACCAAGTTGTTGAAGTGCAGCGAGAGGTTGGCGTTACGTCCGAATGCTAGGCGCGTACTTTCAGCAAGCCGCAAGTCGTTGCTGCCTTCTTGAGCAGACGGAATACAGCACGGGTTTGACGCGGAATAAATGCGGTTGAATACGTTGTCGTTCCAGTGTTGCGCGCGTTCGGCGGAAGCCACTGCTTCGAAATTGCACGCCGAGTTTCCTGCGGCAGGGAATATCGAATCGCAATAAAGGCAGTTGTCAAGTATTCCTTCGCAGTCTGCAGCAACCGCCGGCGATGCAAACAGCAATAGGAACAGCAGCAATGCAGCGCATGAAAAAAGGTTTTTGAAACGCATTGAAGAAAGTTAGGAAAAGTTCGTTTTTAATGACTTACGTTGACTCGCGCACGAGGCTGACTTTCTGAAACAACGTTTCGCCGCCATTTAGTTTCCCAGAATAAGGCAAATAACCTTCTTTTTCCACGTTTAAGGCAATAGACTGTCCTGCAACGAGCTTGTTGAAAAATGCTTCGCCGTACTTAGTGGTTACGGAATACGACTTTCCTAAAGTAACTACTTTTACTTGCGCGCCGTCGATGCGTTCACCCGAAGCGCCGTAAACTATTACACCCAACGGAACAAACGAGTCATCGTACGCGCTCGAACGCAGCAACACGAAAGAAGCAGATGCCAAAAGGAAGACTACCAAGAACAAGGCAATCAACGACGGAAGGCCCTGTTTTTCAATCGGGGTTACGAAAAAACGGTAAATGGGCAGGCCGCGCTTTTGTAGCACGTCGCAAACCCCGTAGTACCTATCTTCAACTGCGAAGTACGCTTTCAGTAACAGCGCAAGGACGTCCATAAAAAGTCGTTACGTTGCCGCGTATTAAAAGATCAGAGGTCTTGCTTCATTACAGTACTGCGCTTGTTTTTCTTCGCGCGCTCGACCGCCTTTTCCAGCGCGTCGAAAGTAATCGTGTCAAGCGCGGCGTAAAGGCCGACCGAGCACCTCAAGCCTTTTTTCTTCAAAAATTTTGCAACCGCGGACTTTACCACTATTTCAGTCAATTGACATTGCCTCCTGATTATGAAGAAATAAGAAAAGAAGGGCATTAAAGTGTTTGCGTCCCCGCACATTACTCGGCGAGTAAATCTGCGTCCAGTGCAGAATCGTTAAGCTCTGCAGAGTCCAACGAGGAAACCAACGAGTCTATTTCGCCAAATTCCGCACTCAAAGAATCGATTTCAGCTTGGGCAACAACACCGGCATCGGCAGTTGCGTCAACTGCAGCCCAAGGCGTCGGAGTTGCAGTTGGAGCAGATTGTTGCACGCAACCAAAAGTAGCAATTGCGACTGCGACAAGCGCAAACGCAACCGCAATGGTCATCATTTGTTTTTGCATACTTTTATCACTCCTTAATCATCTTACGGCGACGGTTCAGGCGTTACAGTTGCTTCCGGAGTTACAGTCGGCTCAACAGTTGCTTCCGGAGTTACAGTCGGCGTTTCTTCAGGCGGCATGCGGGGTAATGGAAGTGACGCAAGGCCGTTCGCGTTGCGCACTCCGTTGTTCAAATGGAATTTGAGTTCCCAAAGCATGCGTTTTGTTTGCACTAGCAAGTGTGTTGCTTCGCGCACGTTCGTGCCGCTGGCTTCGTTGGCTTGCGAAAGCGCAGTCCTTATTTGGGCAACCTTCTGCTCGACATCCGAGGTGTTCACTCCGTTTTCCTTGAGTTTTGAAACAATGTCGTCCACGCGGGTTATCAACCCATTGGCGCGGTTTACGGCTCCCCTAACTTGGTTTGCTGCCCTTTCTTCCAATCGGATGCGAATGCGTTCCCTGGATTGGTCGTAAGCCTGTTTTATTTCACGCAACGCATCCTGCAGTTGCGAAACGTTGGTCGAATTGTCCAAATTCGTTTGGGCGTCGCGCAGGCGTTCGAGTAATACGGTTATTCCCGAAACGTTCACGCCCCGAGCTTCCAAGCGCAAACCGATTTTTTCAAGCTGGTTTGCCGAGTTTTCCACGCGGGCATCCAATTTTTGGGCAATGCGTTCCACGCGGGCTTCGCGCACTACCTTCACGCGCTGGCGCACTGCAGTGAGGCGTTCTTTGATTTTCTCGCGCGCTTCTTCACGCACTTGCTGAACTTGCTCGCGTGCTTCCGCGCGTACTTCTCTCACTTGCTCGCGGGCTTCTTCGCGCACGGTTGCAGCAACCGCATTAGCCCGGACATTGCGCGTTGCAACCGCGGTTGCGGTTGCCTCGGCTACGGGAGCAGCCGACGCTTCTTCGAATAATGTCTGCACTTCCTCTGCAGTTGCAATAGCAGGCGCAACTGCCAAAAGCAATACGGCTACAACCAAGCAGCTTAATTTTATTAACTCCATGTTACTCGATTCACCTCTGACGCGTTTTGAAAGACCGCGTTTGCAACGGCTTTTTTTCAAACCGCCTG
Source organism: Candidatus Micrarchaeota archaeon CG1_02_51_15 (assembly GCA_001871495.1). Classification (GTDB taxonomy): domain Archaea; phylum Micrarchaeota; class Micrarchaeia; order Norongarragalinales; family UBA8480; genus UBA8480. The sequence goes on along the minus strand of MNVG01000026.1, from coordinate 9,410 downwards.
CTTCAGTGTTTAAAAAAAATTGTTTAAAAACACTCTTTAAAAAAAACAGGATTTAAAGCTTTGTAATGGCTCTTTTTCGGCAATAAAACTTCAGAAAAGCCGTTTTTGCTTCAGCGAGGCGCTCGCGAGCTTTTTTCAGTTTTTAAAGGAGTTTTATGACGTTTCCGCGGCCTTTCTTGATTTTTTTTACTAAGTTGGCTTCCTCGAGTTCAGTGAGGTCCATACTGACTGCCGCTTCCGATAAGTGGAGCAATGCCTTGCGGATTTCTTTTTGGGTCATTCTTCCTCCTGATTCAGCGAGCTTGTCGAGGATTTGTTTCTGGCTTTGGGTTACGGCAAAGGTGCGTTGAGCAATGACCGTAGGTTGCGAAGAAACGGGTTTCCGGAGCGCGGTTTTAACCGTGTTTTGGTTCGGCAATTCTTTTTGGACAGGCGGTTTGCGGAGTTTCACAAACCACAGCAAATAAAAGAAAGCGAGCAGTGCAGTTGCAGCGAGTACGAGGGCGGCCGAGTCGTTTTCCGCAGTTTGCGCAGGCAAGGCAGGAGAAGGCAGGCTTGCAATCGGGGTTGGAAAGTCTTGTTCCGTGATTTCTTCAACGTTTATTTCTTCGATTGGTTCGAGGCCAAATAAAATCAGGTCAATAGTGAATTCGCCGTCTTCGCGCACTGAAACGTTTTCTTCAACGGATTGGTTCGAACCTGATGTTGCGCGCAATGAGTAATTTCCAGTCGGCACGTTGAAAGAGTAGAAACCTTTTTGGACGACCATTCTTTGGACTGGAACCGTGTTTATTTCGACTACCGCGTCGGAAGCGGGTTCCAGCTGGGAGTCGTAGACGATTCCGCTCACTATTGCCGCAGTTGCAAGGGAGGAAAAGACGAGTAAAGCGAATATTGCAGGAGTAAACCGCATACAACGGTTTAGGCGGGCGCGTAATTTAACTTTACTGTTTTTTTGCATTACGCGCGAAGCACGGCAGCCAATTCGTTTGACGGAATGCGGCGTTGTTTTCCGGAGTCTCTTTCGCGCAGGGTTACAGTATTGTCTTTTAGTGAGTCGTAGTCGACGGTTATTGCAAAGGGGGTTCCTGCTTCGTCGGAACGGGCGTAGCGCCTTCCGATTGAACCGCCTTCATCGTAGTCTGCGACAAAGCCGTCTTTCCGCAGTTGGTTGAATATTTCGCGTGCTTTTTCGGCGAGTCCGTCTTTTTTCATTAGCGGAAATATTGAAACGAATACGGGCGCGATTTGCGGAGAAAGCGAGAGCACCGTTTTCACGTCAGTGCCTTCACCGGTTTCCCTGTAGGCGTCCATCAGTAGGGTGAACAAGAGACGGTCGGCGCCCAGCGATGGTTCGATTACGTAAGGAACTATTTTTTCGTTGGTTGCCTGGTCGTGGAATGCAAGGTCTTTGCCGCTGGCTTTAGCGTGTTGCTTCAAATCGAAGTCGGTGCGGTTGGCGATTCCCATTAATTCCTTCCAGCCCCATGGATACTCGTATTCAACGTCCCAGGTTTCGGAAGAGTAGTGGGATAATTCATCGCGAGTGTGTTGACGCAAACGGAGCCGCGCGGGGTTTATGCCTAGTGACACAATCCAGTTGAAGCATTCTGCCAGCCAGTAGGCGTGCCAGCGGGTTGCAACAACGCGTTTCGCAAGTGCGTCGCGGAGCGTCATGCGCAGGGCATCAGTCTTGTTTTCCTGACAAGCGGCAGTGAAGAATACCATTTCTTGGTCCAGCAGGTCTGCTCCTAGAAGGAGGCAGTCGTCGAGCTTGTTGGGCCGTATGAAGTATTCTATCTCCATTTGCGTGAACTCGCGGCAGCGGAACACGAAGTTACGGGGAGCGATTTCGTTGCGAAACGCCTTTCCCACTTGGGCTATCCCAAAAGGAAACTGCTTGCGGGAAACGAATTGGGTTAGCTTGTAGTCTGCAAAAATCAGTTGGGCGGTTTCCGGCCGCAAAAACGCTTCGTCTGCTTCGTCGGCAGTTGCGCCAACATGGGTTTTGAACATTAAGTTGAAAGTGCGTATGGGCAACAGGGTTCCTTTGCACTTGGGGCAAGCGAGCTTGTGTTTGTCAATCATCTGCTGCAAATGCTTTACTGAAAGGCCGTCCACGTTTATTTTAAGCGCGTCTTCCACCAAGTGGTCTGCCCTTGAACGCAGTCCGCACTTCTTGCATTCGACTAACGGATCAGTGAACGAGTCCAAGTGCCCGGATGCCTTCCACAACGTGCGCGGCGAAAGCAGCGCACCTTCGATTCCGACCACGTCTTCGCGCGAAACCACAAAACGGTTCCACCACGCGTTTTCAATATTGCGCTTAAATTGGACGCCCAGCGGGCCGTAGTCGAAAAAACCCGCGTGCACCGCATAAATTTCGCAGGAAGGAAATATTATTCCCCGGCGTTGGCACAAGTTGATTACTTTTGCAGTCAAGTCGACGCGTTTCTCATTAGCCATCAGGAATAACCACCCGGACTTAAACAGTACCGAATTATTAAGCTGCAAGCGGGTTAAAAACCCCTTTCTGGCGCAAGGCGTCAACGCTATATAATTAGGCCCACTGCATAGCCCGAAACGTATCCGACTGCAGCGTATAAAAGCGCCAAGACAAGCCCGAAAAACCCGCATACTACGCCGAGCACGATTGCGCCCAATGCACTGCCGGCAACCGCGCCTCCTGTGCCGGTTGCAACAGTAATCCGACCCGGCTTGAACGAGCCCAGTATTGCCCCGATTGCCGCGCCTATCAAACCGCCGAAAACGCCGCCTGCCAAGCCGCCGATCAAGCCGCTTATCACTCCATTAAGCAACGAAGGGCCGAAAGCGAGAAAGAGCCCGAAGTCCGCAGCAAGCGGTGTTGCGTTGGCTTGGCTGTAACCCAAATACGCCGCGGCCAGCAAGGCAACTCCACAAATCAAGCTAGTAACGCCAGAAACTCCCCAACGCGAACTGCATGACTGCACGCCGTTTTCAAGCGAATTACGCGACATGATTTACTTTACCGCCGGCCTGCTTTAATGGTTTTCGCCCTCCTGCTTTGAGCGGGTTATTTAATTGAGGAACGCATTCTGCCTTACTACGGGGAATACTGCATGGGCGCGTCTCAACACAAAATGGAAATGAGGAAAGTACGAGAAGAACTGAAGCTCCTGCTACTGATGGCGTCGCTGGTTCTGGCCTATGGAACAATAGGGTATTCCCTTACGTTGGGAGTGAGTCTGGAAGACGGCGTGGCGCGCACGCTTGAAACACTTGCTTTTGAGCACGAGAACGAAGACGCGGCAGCTCCGCGCTTTGTCCAAATAACGCTGTTGCTAGTAGGAGTAACCCTGGCGTGGTTCATAGGCTGGACTCTATTAGACCTTGTCTTAAACGGCAAGTTAACCGATTATTTGAAGGAGGTAAAATCAATGATTCAAGCAAAGGCGTTGAAAAACCATTACATCATTTGCGGGGCAGGCCGCATGGGACTGCAGATTGCCGAGCTACTGTCTGAAAAAAAGATTCCGTTTGTAGTAATAGAGTCGGATAAGGCAGCTTCCGAACGCGTTGCCCGCCACGGGTTCCTATTGATTGAAGGCGACGCGCTGGACGAAACGATTCTTGAAGACGCGAACGCCCGCGAAGCCAAGGCGCTTATTGCAGCCATTTCGCAAACCGAGAAAAACGTTTTGCTTACATTAGTAGCCAAGCAAATCAACAAAGACATAATAGTATATGCGCGGGCAGAGCACGAAACCATGGTAAAGCCGCTTCACGCAGCCGGCGCAAGGCACGTGGTACTTCCGGAAGTAATAGGCGCGCGGGAAATAGTCGGGTGCATCAACCGCGACGAGGAAGGCGCAAACGCCGAAAAAGCGGTTAAACCAACGGAGTCCACGCAAGTAAAAAAGGCGTAGGAGCACTAATACTACCATGAAGCGCAATGATTATTTCGAGAAAACACGCGCCGGACTAAAGAAAGCGTTCGCGCAAAAAGACCTGCCAATAATACAGGCAGTGCGGGCACTGGGCGACTTGGAGTCGGCCAAAGCCTTGCTCGACGAACGGACTGCAGAGTGGATGAAACTCAATTTCCCCGAAGTCGAAGACACGGCATTAGCGTGCATTATTGCAAGCGAGTTCGGAGACCGCGAAGAAATCGAGTTCACGCGCTTAACCGAACTAGTAGGCGAAGAAAAAGCCACTCAAACAATGACGGCTGCCCAGAATAGTTTCGGCGCCGAATTCGACTTAAGAGACAAGAAAGCACTACTGGTCCTAGCGCGCAACGGCGCCGCACTGGGCGAAACGCGCAAGGAACTCGAAGAATACCTGCAAAAACAATCCGAGACCGTGCTCAAAAACCTCACTTGCCTTATTGACGCGCTTACTGCAGCACGGCTGGTTGCACGCGCAGGAGGGCTCGAACGCCTGGCCAAAATGCCTGCGTCGACAATCCAAGTACTAGGCGCCGAACGCGCACTATTCAAACACCTCCGCAAAGGAACGCCGTCGCCAAAACACGGGATAATCTTCCAAAGCACGCTTATTCGCAACGCACAGGCAACCAAGAGAGGAAAGATAGCCCGCGCGCTTGCAGCAAAACTTGCGATTGCCGCAAAAGCCGACTTCTACTCGAAACACGCCATCGGCGAAAAACTCAAAAAAGACTTGGACGCCCGCATAAAGGCAATAAAGAAAGGGGATGCCCCAGAATGAACGTAAAACAACGCTTTCCAGGCGTGTTCCAAATCGACGGAAGAAACGCCACAAAAAACATGGTTATTGGAACAAACGTGTACGGCGAACGCCTTATAAAAGAAAAGGAAGCCGAATACCGCTTGTGGGACCCGCGGCGCAGCAAACTGTCTGCGGCAATAGTGAAAGGACTCCGCGAGTGCCCAATACGCCCCGGACAAAAAGTAATGTACCTCGGAGCAGCCAACGGCACGACGGCCAGCCACGTAAGCGACATCGTCGGAACCAACGGCACGGTATACTGCGTAGAATTCTCCCCTTATTCAATGCGCGACTTGCTACGCGTGTGCGAAAAACGCGGCAACATGCTTCCCATACTGGCCGACGCACGAATGCCTGAAAAATACGCCGACGCAGTAGACACAGTCGACGTGGTTTACGCAGACGTTGCAGACCGCGAGCAAACCGCAATAGTATTACGCAACGCAAAACAATTCAACGCGCCAACACTGGCAATTGCAATAAAAGCAAGGTGCATCGACTCATCCAAGCCGCCCCGCGTAATATTTGCTGCCGAACGCGACAAAATCTCCAAGGAAATGCAGGTAACCGAACAGGTCATTCTTGACCCGTTCGAAAAAGACCACTGCTTCATAGTCGCAAAACGACGGCAATAAGCTTTTTCTACCTTCAGCGCGTTCAAAACCACTGCAGGCAAACGCCGCCTGTGGAAAAACACGCTACTGGCACTGGTTCTATTCTCAACACTATTCACAGCCACCGCACACGCGGCAATCGGCGCAACAAGCGAAAAAACGATACTAAACTTTGAACAAAACCTTGGACCCGCCTCGGCTCACGGCCGTCGACCGCGCTGACATGCGTTATTTCAACCACGACCTGCCCCACTCCGAAGAACAACTGCGCACCCACTACTCCCACTTCGAAATACTCCCAAACGGAATCAAACTCCACTCCCTAAAAAGAAAACCCGGCGAAAAAACCCACAAACAATGGCTCAACCCCCACCTCGTAACCCTACCCAAAAACCACCTCCAAACCTGGACATAACAAAACCAACCGAAAACACGACCAACCCTTCTTGCAAAAACGCAGCCAAAATCAACCAAACCCTTAATGATGTTTTTTGGTTAACATAGTTTGCTTGCGGCTGCCTGAAGAGATTCAGCGCGAGCTTAAGCTGGAATCCAAGCAGGCAGACCAAGACCGTTCGGCGTTGATACGCGAACTACTCACATCCGGCTTGAAAGCAAGGCGATTAGAGAGAGCGCTCGCACTTTACGCACAAACCCGCATTTCCTTGGGACGCGCGGCTGAAAAAGCCGGAATTTCACTGTGGGAAGCAATTGCCGAAGCGCAGAAACGCGGCCTTCCCTCACACTATTCCGCGGCCGACTTGGACGAAGACATTGCAACAGCGGAAAAGTGATTTGGCTTGAAAGCAGCATGCAATTCTACGCCGTTAATCTACTTAGCTAAAGCCGGCGAATTACAGTTATTGAAGAAGTTGTTTTCAACAGTGCCGATTACCCCTGACGTTTTCGAGGAAGTTGTTTCAGCCGGAAAAGCCAAGGGATTCGCGGATGCTTCACTCGTAGAGGAAGCAACAAAGCAAGGTTGGCTAACGGTAAGGGAAACCGGAAAACAGCATTTTTCCGCCGGCCAGCTGGACAAAAGCGAATTGTCTGCAATAAACCTGGCCCTCGACACCAAAGCAGAGTGCCTGCTGATTGACGAAGCACCCGGCCGACTGGCCGCCAAAAGCCTCGGACTAAAATGCCACGGCACGGTATTCATAGTCTTGTCCGCACTCCGGAAGAAAATCATTTCCGCAGAACACGCGCGACTCATCCTTAGAAAAATAGTATCCGCAGGATTCAGACTAAAACCCGAACTATTCGCACACGCATACGAAAAAACAAACCAATAAACGACACCCACCCAATCCCGTTAATCCACCCGACGCGACATTCTGAAACTCCGGGACATCCCTTTCAATCCCAAGATTGCATTGCCCATTGCCGAAAGCGGGAAAAAAGCGTCAACCGAGCAGCCACTCCATTAACGGAATTGCCCGAACTTTACCTCCAACCGACTCCAGTTCTTCAGCGTTACCCGTCAAAATAAACATTTTTCCCGGCTTGAGTTCCAACCCACACGCCTCCAAAGCGCGTTTTTCCCTGGCCACCGTTTTTTCCCCCCGAAAGATCGCACGCAACTTGGTAAACGGCTTCAACGCCAATTCCTTCCGAAACAACCAAGTCAACTTCAAGTCCCGCCTTGTTCTTCCAGTAATACAAGCCCTTCCGGCCGGACATGCGCCTGCGAAGCCCAAGAAACGCAGCACATTCGTACAACCGACTCAAGTCCACCCGCCCAGTCAACGCATAATAGAAGCCAGTGTCGCAAGCGTAAGCCTTGCACGGATACTGCGCCCGGTCCTTGGCAACGCGGAAAAAAATAGTTGAAAAAAAGAACGAATAACCGTACTCCGAATACTTTTCCAACTGCAGTATCTTCTCCTTCCCAATCCGGTGGCCAACCGACTTAAAGAAATCCAGGCACTTCGAGGCAGAAAAGTAAGTAGTCTGAAGAACATATTTTCCGAACGACCCCGCAAGAACCGGCTCCGTGCCAGAAGCCTCGGCAACATCAAGCCCGACCACGTCCTTGAAGTACGAATTCAAAATAGACACTTTGTCGGTTTCATCCACGGCCAACACCACTTCAGGAAAACCGCCGAACTTCAAGTACTCCGCAAACGCCCGCTCAACCCCGCCTTTTCCCGCAACAGTCTTTTCAACTACGACGGCCTTAAAACTCAGAAATTCAGAGAACGAAAGCGGAAACAACTCAAACGAAAGAATCCCGCCCCGCAACGGACGGCTAGGCAACACTAGACTCTTACGCGAAGAACTGACTATCAAACGCAGCCTGCCCTTAAGCAACTCATGGTTCCGCACAAGCCAACCCTCCCAATCCCTGACGCTGGTAACCTCGTCAAGAAGCAAGAAACCATCCTCACCAAACCACTTCAACACCGAATCAAGGACATTCATTCCATCCCTTATCCTGCTATCCTCAAGATTAACGTACGCAACCCTCTTCCCTCCCCCGCCAGCTTCTGGGCAACCAACATCAACAAACTCGACTTACCACACCTACGCACGCCAGTCACCGCAACCACCTTAGTAACCGAATTCGAAACCAACCGCGACAACTCCACCTCCCGCTGAACAAGAGACTTCCTCAAAGCATACGCCGTCCACTCACCAAAAACATCCTCAACCATACACTGTTCTACCACAAAACAAAACACAAGCATTACTGTTCCCGCACAGAACAACAATCACGAGCAATAAAAGCAAACTACGACAGCCTTAGTCTCGTTAACAAGCGTTTTGCCAAAGGCAAAACAAAGCACCGAAGAGCCCGCAAGCTCTTCAAGCGCTCACCCGCCGCAACTACCTGATTCAAACTTAACGACCAACCAACACTTCAATCCCACGACGGACTTATTTTAACGGCGTTGACCATACAAGCAGCGTTCCCGTGCCTTTCAAGAACTCCTCCCATTAATCATAACGGAAAAGTTTTTTTCAATAATCCGCATTAAGCCGCTTCGAACACGACGAAACCATTAATACGCCTCGCGTGCATTTTTTCCTTAATTACGCAATTTAATTAAAAATAAGGCGATACGCTTATGAAGAAATTTATCGACAAACTCGAATCCGGAAACCCCGTAGACTCGTTGTTCAGCGTGAAATACAAGCGCGCCGTAGCAGAATACAAGAACGGCTGGTATTTTGCGTTTGGCGCGGCAGACAAGACAGGCGAACTCGAAGTCAATTATTGGGGCGGACAAAATAAAGATTCCGTAGACCGTACTCACGACTCTTTCAAGGAAGGCGACGTAGTCCGGGTCCAAGGCTTTGTCACCACTTACAACGACCGAAAGAAAATCAACATCAACGAAGGCAAAGGCGCTGTTACTCCGACTAAAGACTTCAACTTGTCCGATTTCCTGCCCCAAAGCAACAAAAACCTGGCCGAACTCTACTCCCGCCTGCTGGAATTGGTTGACGGCGTAAAACACGAAGGCCTCCGCGCCTTACTAGAAAAATTCTTCAAAGACGACGATTTTACGAAGGAATTCAAGCGCGCTCCAGCCGCCATGTTCCTGCATCACGCTTGGCTCGGCGGCTTGCTGGAACATTCCCTGGCAGTGGCTTTGACCGCCCGCGAGGCCGCCAAGAACTACGCCGTTGACCTTGACTTGCTTACTGCCGGCGCGCTACTGCACGACGTCGGCAAAATAATTGAGTTCGAAGTCACCACCAGCATTAAGATAGGCGAGGAAGGCATGTTGCGCGGCCACACGGTAATAGGCGAGGAATTAGTGCGCGAAAAAGCAAAACAAACAGGCCTTGACACCCACACTTTAAGGAAACTATCACACATGATTCTGGCACACCACGGCGAACACGAGTACGGCGCGCCCAAGGAACCAATGTTCGTTGAAGCAGTTCTAGTCTACTATGCTGATGAAATGGATGCGAAGGCGAGCCAGTTCGAACGCATCAAGAAGGATACTACTTCAGAAGATTTTCGAGTCTACGACAAGCACTGGGGAGAAATATACTTGAAATAAACAACCAACAAAAACCGGCGGGGCTTCAATGGGGCCACGGTCTTTC
>MNVG01000051.1 GCA_001871495.1 Candidatus Micrarchaeota archaeon CG1_02_51_15 | reverse complement strand
TTACCGACCCTGAAATAAAAACAATTGAATCCAACGCAGGAGGAATAGACCAATTCACAGACTCAACAAACATCCTGGACTCCGACACCCGCAAACTCAAATCACTACTATACAAATAATCCACCCCCCCAAAAACAATACGCCTACACTTTGCGGAAAACCACGGGTTTAACTTAAATGTAATAGTAAGGCAAAAGCTTTTTCGCAACCTAATTTAATACCGCCCCGCGCAAAACAATTTCCGTGGCCGCAAAAACCATTGAATTAACGCAGCCGTTCTCCCTAGCGCGAACGCTCGAAAGCGGCCAGTGCTTCGGCTGGCGACGCCTGCCTGCTCGTCCGCGCGGGCAATCCCAGCGGAGATTGCAGAGTGTCGAAGAGCTTGCGGCTCTTCGAACACGGACGAGCAGGGTCGTTGCGCTTCGGCGCAACGACGGGCTAAACGAAGGATACGCAGGAGTATTGAACGGCAAGAAGGCGTTCCTGCAACAGGACGGCAACAACCTGCAATTCAGCGAGGCAACCGCCGAAGAAATAACGCGCTTCATTGCACTTGACCACGACCTGCCCGCAATCATGCGCGGGCTCTCGAAAGACGCCAAGCTCGCGCCCGCACTGAAAGCAGGCAAAGGCATCCGCATCCTGCGGCAAGACCCGTGGGAATGCGCAATCTCGTTCGTAGTATCGCAGAATTCAAACATTCCGCGTATTGAAGCAACGCTGCAGAAAATCCGGGAAGAGTACGGAAACGCACTCGGCGAAGGCATTTACTCATTCCCTTCCCCTGCACGGTTATCGCAGGCAACCTTACTCCAATTGCAGAAACTGGGCTTGGGCTACCGCGCGCAATTCGTGAAAAACTTTGCAGACCACGTTTCGAAGCACGGCGACTTCAACGGCTTGCACGGCAAACCCTACGCCGACGCCCGCAGGCTGTTGATGAACCATTTGGGAATCGGGCCGAAAATCGCAGACTGCATTTGCCTCTACGGCCTGCAGAAACTGGAGGCGTTTCCGGTGGACGTTTGGATAAAGCGGGTAATGACCAGCGTTTACGGAAAGGAAATAACGCGCGCGTACGACGTTAGCGCCGAAAAAGTTTCGGCTGAAAAAATCGCGGAGTTCGGTCGCAAGCGCTTCGGGGAATTCGCTGGCTACGCCCAGCTCTACCTGTTCCAATGGGAACGGAACGTCGGAAAGAAATAAATGCAGCCGGTTGAACCATTGCTGGTTCTGAAAAACCGGCGCAGACGAGAGTTATTTCTTCTTGTCGCAACAACCGCCATAGCAACTCGGGCACAACCCCATTCCATGCACTAAGAAGATAAGCCCAGCCAACAAAAGCAATACGCTTGCAATTTATCCCGACAAAACCGGCGAAAACGCGTTGAAACTGCCTGCGAGGGACGCGGCTCCCGAAAGCACGAACAACAACCCCGTTACGCTCATACACTTGCAACGCATCATCTACAAAACACCTCTAAATTTAGTAAACACCCTAAAACAAGGCGGACTAATTAAACCTTGCCCAGAACGGAAGTGAAAAAGCAATATTGAACGCAAGACAGTTAAACCGCCTACGCGTTTTGCGTATCAACTGGGAAGTACTATGGAAACTGGGAAGTACTATGGACGCAAACAAGGTTTTGGACGAGGTTTTTTCCTACAAGTCAGCTGTATTTCTTTTGTTTGCCAACGCAGTGGGCTTGGCAATGGCGGTTTTCGGCAAGTGGAACAATTCGGAAGTGCTTTTTTACTACTAATGCGAAAGCGCGGCAGTCGGCTTCTTCACTGTTTTGAAGATCCTTTTGTCTAAGAATTCACTGCACTCTCTTGGATGGGCAGTCAAACTGTTTAGCGCCGGCTTTTTCATAGTGCATTACGGGCTGTTTATGCTGATGCACTTCGTGTTTATAATAGCCATTTCAGCCAACGGATTGAAGGAAGGAGTGCTGGGAACGCCGAAAATAATGGCTGTATTGGTTGCTGCTGCGCCGGTAATCGCGCTGGGGCTAGTGTCTTCGTTTGTTTCGTACGCGGTTTCTTTCCGCGAGAACTACTTGAAGAACGGAGAAGACAGGTTCTTCGGGTTTTTCTCGTTCCTAGGCGCTTACAGCCGCGTGATTCCCATGCACTTGACGATAATAATCGGCGCGAGCTTCGGAGCGCCCGCGTTGGTGCTGGTGTTGATAAAGACGGTTGCGGACTTGTTCTCGCACTTGCTGGAACGGCGCAACGTGTTGGCAGACTATTGAAAAAAGGTAGGGCAACCGCCTTTTTTCTAGTCCCTTACTTCCCGCACCAGTAGTTTTCGTGCGTGGTTATAGTCGCTTACGCGCATTGCCAGGAAGGTAGTGTTTTGTTCCTTGGAGAGCAGGTAGACGTTTTCGATGTTGACTCCGTTTTCTCCAAGCAAGTGGCTTATTCGAGCAAGTTCGCCTGGCTTGTCCGCCAATCCGAGGACGAGGATGTCAGAGTCCATTACCTTGTATCCCAAGCCTTCAAGGGCCTTACGGGCTTTTACCGCGTCGCGGGTAAGCAGCCGTATTACCCCGTTGTCGCCCATTGACTCTGCGACTATTGACTCGATGTTGACGTTTTCGGCGTACAACGCGTCCGAAATACCTGCAAGTACGCCCGGCTGGTTTGCGGCTATCACGTGAAGTTCCTTCATGTCAATTCCACCTCCCTTGCTTCTCCCGAACTGGGTTTTCCTTTATTTACCCTCCGTTGGTTTATTAAGCATCGCCTGCCTATTGGTTCGTAAGTACAGGCGTAGGTTAGGAAGGTGTTTTTTATGGAAAATTATTTGAAGAGACTCAGCGAAATGCACGCGCCAACAGGCATGGAAGACGAAGTTGCCGACTTTATGCACGCCGAACTGGAGGCCAAAGGCTTTAGCGTCCACCGCGACGCGCTGGGCAACGTCATAGCACGCAAGGGAAAAGGCAAGAAAGTAATGGTTGCAACGCACATGGACGAGTGCGGCATGGCCGTTTCAAGCATCACTAAAGACGGTTTCTTGAGGTTTATGAAGATAGGTGGGCTTTACGACGGAATTTTGGCTAACGCGCGCGTGATAATCCACGCAAAACAACGCATGCATGGAGTAATAGGCCAGAAACCGCCTCACTTGATGAAGGAAGAAGAATTCAAGAAGACCGTAGAGTCAGAGCAAATGTTTGTAGACGCGGGTTTCAAGAACGCCAACGAAGCCGCGAAAGCAGGAATTCGGCCGGGCACGTTCATTACTTTCGACTCGCATTACAAAGAGCTTCCCAACAACTTGGCTACGGGCAAGGCTTTCGACGATCGCGCAGGCTGTGCGGCGTTACTTGACTTGGCAGGCCGCTTGAAGAACGTGAACGAATGCGAGGCAATACTAGTAGGAACAGTCCGTGAAGAAACGGGTTTGTACGGCGCAGGATTGGCTGCTTTTGGCATAGAACCGGATTTCGCAATTGCCTTGGACGTTACGCTTGCAGGCGGAACTCCCGATGTAAGCGAAGAAAAAGTGCCAGTAAAACTTGGCGCAGGCCCTGCACTAGAAGTAATGCAAGCGTCCGGAAAAGGATTGATTATGAGCAAGCGTTTGATAGAATGGGCGGAAAAAACAGCTGCCTCCAAAAAAATTCCTATGCAGTTCGAAGCAAGCGAACGCAGCCGCACCGACGCAGCCGGAATCCACTACTCTCGCGCAGGCGTTTTAGCAACAAGCATCGGAATCCCCTCGCGCTACATTCACGCGCCCCACGAAATAATCAACCTCGACGACTTGAAACAAGCGGCGGCACTAGCCGAAGCGCTTGTCCGCGGATTCAAGGACTACAAAGCCTGAAAACCAACGACCACGTCGAATAACCCAATCCGCAAGCTATCCGATAAACCCGCCCCCCTAAAATCGGGCCCAAACTGCCTATTTTTGGCTACTTCCTACCCGCGAAAACTATCCGTATATCGCGTCCCTTTTTCCAACGTCAAGAATAAGCACAACTAATTTGTTATCGTCTACGGTATAAATCAAGCAGTAATTCAAGAAGCGCACGCGGTAGTAGTTCCACTTGCCGTGAAATTGCTTGCCAAGTTTAGGGTGCTGCTTAAACTTTTCGAAAATTTGCGGAAGGCGTTGTCTAACTGAGTGATCGAGTTTGTCGAGCTGCTTGTAAAAATTCTCGGCAAAAACGAGTTGGTACTCCAAGCAACTCACTTCAGTTTAGCCAAAACTTGCGCTTCCGAGTAAAGCCTTTCCTTGCCGTTACTTACCCTTTCCATTACTGCGTCGGCGCACTTAATGTCCTCTTCGTCCTCGGTTCGTTCAAGCAACTGATAACGGTTGTTAAGCTCAAACACGCCGAGCCGCAACGCCTCCGTCTTTGTAGACGCGTACCCCTTCCTCACGGCTTCGTCCAAAATCTTTTCTACCGCCCCATGAAAATGCACGTTAACATTCACGCAAAACCACCCGTTTGATAATAATAGTAACTAAAACATTATATAAAAAGGTGATGATTTTGCCATTTTAAGGAGGGTCCGTTTTTTAGGCAGAGTGTTTTGTGCTGCAAGTATTGTGAATATACTTCACTATTTTCCACTGCTTTTCAGTCATTGGTTTGAAATTTTTATCGCAAGCGTCGCATTTTCTGGGTATTTTTTCATTCATTTTGTTTACCTCTTAATGGCCTTGCTTTGCCTCTGCTTTACCTTCTAGCCTAGCGTTAACGAAACAAGCTACCATAACGCCCAATGTGATTGGCATAACATAATAATACATCGCTGATCCGTCTAAACCATGAAGATAGGAAGTATACGCGTGCATAAAATGAATTGAAATCAGAAAGAATATCCCGCCGAACACGTACCATTGATTAGTTCTCGTTTAACGTCATCTCACTCCAATATTATGGCGGGCTTGAATGGAAGCGCGCGGACGCGTTTTTCTTGCTTGGAGTCTTCCTCGCGCTCGACTGTTATTTCGAGGCCGGTTTGCTTTGAGAAGAAGGCTTGCGCCTGCAACAGCGCGGAGCGTTCGTCGAATTGCCTGCGGCCGCGGAGTTCGAAGAAATTTCGGAGTGCATACTGCTTGAGCGCCTCGTCTTCCAGCTTGAGTTCGTCGGGCTTTTCCGCCTCCTTCAAGGCGGCCGCCAACGCGGTTTTCTTGGCCTCGGAGGCGACTACGATGGTTACGCGGGTTGCCTTGATTTTGGCAAGCTGCATTATTTTCCGCAAGTCGGCAAATGCCTGCGCGCAATAGTCTTCAGCAGCCTCGATTGAAAGCGCAATGCGTTCCAAACGCGGTTCGGGCCACTGCGAAAGGGAAGCAAACTCTTTTCCGCCCGTTTTTTCCCACAGTTCTTCGCAAACATGGGGAATCACCGGGCAAAGCAACAGGATCCAACGCGACCCTATTTCGCGGGCAACAAACGCCTTTTCCTCTTCAGAAGCGCGGCGCACGAAGTAATCCCAGGCGTTCATCAAGCCGTAGAAAGAAGTCTGCACGTAATTACGCAACGAAAACTCTTCCAACTGCTTGGTCGAATCGGCGAGAGCTGACTCGAATTTGCTTGACATCCACTTTACCGCAATGGAATCGGGTTGTTTTACAGGCGCTTTTTGCGCGGCTTCGGAAAGAACAAGCATAAGTTCAGTCCAC
>MNVG01000055.1 GCA_001871495.1 Candidatus Micrarchaeota archaeon CG1_02_51_15 | reverse complement strand
GAGGAAACCGGAGCTTGCGCCTGCAAGCACGGAGTAAGAGGGAGCTTGGTGCCAAACGAATTCTTTGGCGAAATTTCCTACGAATACTCCTATTATCGAAGCGTTCCAAATAAGGATCAAAACCGCGCCTGCGCCGTAAATTATCGAAAACGCGATTATCAACGCCAGAACGCCGAGGTTGTGGATGAAAATGAGTTCAAAGACTTGCATAAAGCTTCCTTCGGCAGACGTGACTGCATGCCCTGAAAATACGGTCCCTATGCTGCGTAGTTCATTATTTTGTGCGTTGAACAACGCATTTGCTTGAGCCGGCGGCAGTGCGAGGTACCAGAAGCAAAAACTCCCGCACATTCCTATGAATAGCGACACGAGCACTAGCACTATTGGAAAATGCCTTGCTATTGTGCGGCTGCCCCACTTGCGTTCGCCTTCTTCGACTTCCACTTCCTCGTGGTCGAACAACTTCAAAACCAAAGGCGCCACCGGGAGGGCCACCAATGCAATCAACAGGAAACCCGGTTCGGAAGGAAGCAAGTAGCCGGTTGCAAAAATGGCTATGCTCACGAACACGAATCCCAGTATTGCAAGTGCCCACGGGTTGTGTTCGGCGCCTTCAGGAGAGAAAAGGGATTCGAGTACCATCGAATCAATTGTTTCCCTGGACTCATTTAAATAACGTTGTATCCTAGGGTTATTCCACATGGAAAGCCAGTTCCAAGAACAGAAGCTCGTCAATGCGCTATTCTTCGGCGCCAAACTCGAAGTGCGCATGTTCGAGTGCTACGACAAGCTCGTAGAGCTTCTTCCTGAAGAGAAACTCAGGAAACAGGCGGCTGCAATACGCAGCCAGGAAGCAAACCATTTGAGGCTTTCTGCGGAAATGGTGCACGATATAATTTCCAGTCCCTTACTATCCAACACGTTCGTGCTCGGCGAATACCCTGAAATCAAAGGGGTTGCAACCGAATCCGGTTAATTGCTCAAGCCCGTGCCGCAAAACTCGACGAACTACTTGCGCATTGCCTGCAAATAGAAACGGTTTACTAAAACGTCTACTCTAAAATCGTTCTGCGCATACGCATTCCGCAAGTAAGCCAAGCGCTGCTTCAAATGACTGCCGAAAGCAATGCACGCGCTAAAGCAGTTGAAAGCATGCAAAAAAAACTGTAATTCCTTTTTCTTGCAGTTGCGTTATTGGCGTTTGATTCGCGCAGGCATAATATTAAATGGAGTCTTTACTTCCTTAGTTAAGAGGGGGGATCTGGTTTGAAGAACTCTTTGATCATCGCGGTACTATCATTTTCGTTACTGGCTTTAGGCTGTACTGGCAGCGCGCCACAGCAGGCGGTTCCGCAAGGACCGGGCCAGCCTATAGGCGCGCAATCAAGTGCGCAGGACTCGCAGGCCGGAACCCAGGGCGCGCAAAACAACGTGCAATCGGGTTCGCTTACGGGAATGAACTACGAACAACTCATGGCATTAGGCCAGCCAATAGAGTGCACTATAACTGTTGTGCAACAGGGAGTGAACGTGGTTTCGCATGCTTTCATCAAGTCAGGCAATTCGCGCATCGAAAGCTCGTCTTCAATCCAAGGCAGGACAATAGATTCGCTGGCGGTTTACCGCGACAAAGTAATCTACTCCCGCGTCTCTGCCGAGCAAAAGGCGGTTGGAATTGACTGCGATTGGCTGAGCTTCTCCGTAGACGAAAGCACGCAATCCGATTCCCAAGCCCAAGAAGAAACTGACATCAAAAACCTGCCGTCCACTTCCTTCTCGTGCGCAGTTGCTTCTTTTGGCGACGAAAAGTTCGCTACTCCGGGAAAAACCTGTGACGGAAACCACGCGTTCCAAAACTTAGTGCCCGCCCCGCCTTCAGTGGCTGTGTCAGCGTCTTCGGGCGCCGAGTCGCCTTCAATCGACCCGCAAATGCTTGCAGCTGTCTGCTCCAACCCCGGAGTGACTGCCGAAGCAAGGCAGGCTCTGGGCTGTCCTTAACAGGTGTTTTATTGCGCAATCGCGTAAACCGTTTGTTCCGAAGTATCGCCGCTTCAGGAAAAGACGTCGACTGCGTGGCAATAGCTTCTTCAATTCCCGAACCAAACTTCATGTGGCTTGCCGGTTTGTCTGCAGGGCTGTTTGAAGAAAGCCTGTTGATTGCATCAAGCGACGGTTTGCACGCGATAGTGCCCCGCCTCGAGCTTTCCGCAGTGCCAAAAGGCATTGAAGTACAATGCTTTTCTTCAATGCAGGAGAAAACGGAGTTGGCGCAAAAACTCTTGAAAAACAGGGTAATTGGTTTTGACGAAAAAAAGATTTCACACTCCAATTACTTGATTTTAAAGCGATGCTGCAACAAACTGCAAGGGGTTTCTGACGAACTGGCTTACGCGCGTGCTGTAAAAGAACCATCGGAAGTCGTTCGCATTGCCGCAGCTGCCAAGCTTACCCGCAACTCAATAAGCCTTGCTTTAAACGGACTGCGCGAAAACGTTTTGGAATCGAGTGTCGCCACTGAAATTGCCGCGGCTTTCGCTAAAAGAGGCGCTTCGCAGGCATTCGACTCGATTTGTGCTTTCGGCCGTAATTCGTCTGTTCCGCACCGCCGCACTGCAAGCGCGCGACTAAAAAAAGGACAGCTGGTCTTGGTCGATGCAGGCGCCAAACTCAGCGGTTACTGCGGCGACATTACCCGCACTCGCGTTTTCGGGGCACGGCCGTCGTTCACACAGCAGGCAATGCTGGACACGGTTGCCGACGCGCAGCGAATCGCATTTGCGGCAATCAAGCCGGGAGTCCGCGCTTCGGACGTCCACAACGCTGTTTCGAATTACATTGACTCACAGGGCTTCAAAGGTTGTTTCGTGCACTCCACCGGCCACGCGCTTGGCTTGGAAGTGCACGACGGACTCCGCGTTTCATCAAAATCAAATTTTGCCTTCGAAAAAGGAATGGTCTTCACCGTAGAACCAGGAGTGTACGTGCCGAAAATAGGTGGCGTAAGAATCGAAGACGACATAGTAGTCACCGCCAACGGGTGCAAACTGCTTTAGGCGATCGGCCGTTCGCGGATTTCGTCCAGGCAGGAGGTTATTTGGTTGTCGTCGATTCCTTCAGAGACGAACGCGTCACCAAAATCGCGCAGTAAGACGAAGCGTTTCCGTCTTGCAACGACCTTCTGGTCAAGGCACATATAATTGATGAGCTTGTCATTGTCAACGTGGACTGGCAGTTCGGCGGGAAGGCCGGCGTCTTCAATAGCTTGTTTGAGTTCCCGAACCTTGTCTCTGCTTAAGTAACCCAATTGCTGCGAGAGCACGGCGGCTCCGTGCATTCCGATTCCAAGCGCCCGTCCGTGAGAAATCGAATAGTTAAGCGTCCTTTCGAGCGCGTAAGTGATGGTGTGGCCCCAATCCAGCAAAAATCGTGTTTCGTTTGTTCCGGTTTCGTCGCGTTCTATTATTCCTAGTTTGACTTTATTCGATGACTTTACGTAATCAAGCGCCTTGTTTTCGTCACCGTTTATTATTGCGCGAATATCCTGGTTGAACCCATCCGTGCGGCTGCCGCCGAGGCATATTACCTTGTTTATGATTTCCGCGATTCCGTTTACCAACTCATTTTTCGGCAGTGTCTTTAGGGTGGAAGAGTCCATTATAACTGCGCGCGGCTGGTAAAATTGGCCAATCAAGCTTTTTCCCGTAGGATGGTCCACAGCGCAGCCGCCTATACCTGCATCAACTTGCGATAATAAAGTAGTAGGAATTTGGATAAAGGGAACGCCGCGCAGGTAGGTTGCGGCCAAGTAGTTGGAGGTATCCTGTACTACTCCGCCGCCCAACGCGACGACTGCATTTTTCTTGTCTATATGCGCCTGCGCGCAGGCGTCGTAAAGTCCGTAAACCGTACTCAGGTTTTTTTGGGCTTCGCCGGAAGGAAAAAGCGTCCACTCAAAAGACAGACCTGCGTTTTGCAAAGAGTTCTCCAGCGTTTCTGCAAACAAGCCCTTCAATTCAGGGTGCGAAACGACGAGCACTTTCTCCGAAATTCCGCGGTTGCGGATTATTTCTCCCGCGTGCTACAACAAGCCAGCGCCGTAAAACAAGGGGTAGGAACGGCTTCCGAAACGCGCTATGTTGTAATCCGCTCCGATTTGTCTTGCGTAAGACTCTGTTTTTTCCACGAGGTTATCCATACCAGTTTTAGCGCAATCCTTTTTTATTAAACCGTTTCTTCCCGCCATTCGCAGTCGCCGAACTGCTTCCACTCGCGTTTCCAAACGCCGGAGTAAAGGGCTTTGAGGAGTCCGCCGTGCGTTACCACCAAAACGTTTTCTCCGCCTTGTTTTTTCACGAATTCGAGTGCGGCCCGCGCGCGGGTTGCGGCGTCTTCGAAGCGTTCTTGGCCTAAAACTCATTCGCCTGTTTCGTACTTGCGGGTTTCTTCAGGGTAGGTCTCTCGCGCCTCGCTTTTCTTCAGTCTGGTGAGGATTCCGTAGTTGTTGCGTTCCTTCCACAGCTCGCAAACGGTTGGCGCGGGAGAATTAGTTTCTTGGAAAACGATTTGAGCTGTTTCCGGCGCTCGTTTCAATGGAGAGGAGTAAACGCGGTCGAAAACGAGGTTTGCCGCCTTTATGCGGCTTGCCGCTTCAGCTGCCTGTTGTCGGCCGCGTTCGGTCAGGGGAAAGTCGGCCCAGCCGCCGTAATGTCCGCTCACGTCGTCGGTGGATTCGCCGTGGCGCATCAGGAACAAGCGCATTTTTTTATTCTACGTCCATTTCGAGTTCGACTTTGCCGGTTCCGCAGGGTATGGTTTGGCCGATGATTATGTTTTCGGCTACTCCGCGGAGTTCGTCGGACTCGCCGTGCACGCAGGCGTGCGTCAAGTGCTTTGCGGTCTCTTCGAAAGCGGCTCTTGCGAGTACGGATGCTTTTTCTCCGGCGAGGCCGTGGCGGCCGACGCTTTTGAGCGATCCTTTGTAGGTCATGGCGTCTGCAATGAGCATTACGTGGCGGATGTCGACGTCGATTCCCTGTGCGTCCAAGACTTTCATCAGTTCGGCAATAATTGCGTTGCGTGCCGCTTCGATTCCGAGTACGTGCGAGATTTCAGTGATGTCGTTGGTGGTGGTGTCGTGCGGGTCGACTTCGGGGACGCGGAACACTCCTTCGAGGTTGGTTCCTTCGGTTGCAATGTAGTATTGTTTGTCTTCGCGTTCTATGATGATTGCACGCGTTATTCCCGGGATTCCGCGTAGCGAGATGTCTTTGAGCTTGTTGGTGATTTTGCGGATGTTCTTGAGGGTGTCGACTTGCGGCTTTATTGTACAGCCGGCAGTCGTTTTTTTGCAGGCGGCAACCGTCTTTATTTTCGCAAGCAGGTCTTCAGTGCCGAGCTTGTATTCTTTGAGTAGGTCGTAGTCGAATGCGATTCGGATGACGCGTTTGTCAAAGTCTTCGGTTACTTTCGCGATTTTGTTGAGTTTTATTTCTTCTATTGATGCCGCAATTTGTTTTACTTTGTTGTAGTTTTTTGCGTAGGCTGGCTTGAGTGCTACTTCCATGACTGGGTTCTTTGGAGTCTTGCGGGCGTCGACTATTTCGACTAAGCGCGTAAACCCGAGTTGGGCCAGCGAAAGCACGCCAGCGTAGTGGAACGTCCGGAGCGTCATTTGCGTGCCGGGTTCGCCGATGCTTTGTGCCGCGATTACTCCCACTGGTTCGCCGGGGTTTATCAAGTCGTTGCAGGTGGGGTCGTGGCCGTCGTCGCCGTACTTGGGTTGGATGAGGCTGCCTTCCGCGTCGCGTACGCTCAAGTCTCCTGCGACGTAAAGGTCTTGCATTGCGTTGATAAGCCGGCGTTGCATGTACCCCGTTTTTGCGGGGTTGACTCCCTTGTCGACGACGGAGTCGCGTCCTCCTGCCGCGTGGAAGAAGTATTCGAACGGAGTCAGTCCGTGGGTGTATGCCGATGAAACGAATCCGCGTGCTTCGTCGCTGATGTCCCCCCGTTTGAAGTGGGAGGTTACGCGACGCTGGAATCCAGAGTGCATGCGTTTTCCGCGGATTGCTTGTTGTCCGACTACGCCGCACATTTGGACGATGTTAATTAGTGCGCCGCGCGCCTTGGACTTGGCCATGACGATTGCGGGGTTCAAATACTTGGTTTCTCCTTTAAAGTCGAACGCGTTTTTCTTCACGTGCTTGAGGACGACTTCGTTGCAGTCGTCGCGAATGCTTTCGACTATTCCCATTATTTCCTCTTCAAAGGATTCCTTAATCGTTTTTCCGGGCTTGCGTTCCAGTTTGCCTGCCTTGTATTTTTCAGTGAGCGTACGCACGTTTTTCTTTCCGTTCTTGTACAGCGTGCGTATCTGCTGCCTTCCTTCTTCGCTCATGCGGTAGTCTTCGAGCGACAGCGTGAGCCCGAAGTGGGTGATGAAGTAATTGGATACTCTAGTCGACATGTCGATAAAGTCGCGGGCTTGGTCGCTGCCCACTGTTTTTACCGTTTCGGAAATTATTTTTTCAACGACGCGGTCGTCGACATGGCCTCCGGAGAACTTGCCTTTGCTTATTTTTACAACGTGTCCCGCGCGGTTTTTTATCTCGACACTCAGTTCTTTTGGTAAAAGCAAGGCGAAAATGTCGCGGCCCGAAACTGTTTTTTCATTGAAGTCCGTGTTTAGTCCTGCTTGCAAGAGGAGTTCGCATGCTTCCTTGCGGCCGAGCATGAGATTGTCTTGGGTTAGGATGAACAAGCCGCTCAAGTGGTCGAGGGTGGGGGCAATTAATGCCTCTGCCGAACGCGGTGACATTATGTTGTCCTGTACTTTCATGAGGATTTCGGCTTCGCTTTGGGCTTCCTCGTTTTGGGGGATGTGGATGTTCATTTCGTCGCCGTCGAAGTCGGCGTTGTACGGCTTGCAGACTGCACAGTTGAAGCGGAGCGTCTTTCCAGGCAGTATTTTTGCCGAGTGGCATAGCATGCTTACGCGGTGGAGCGATGGCTGGCGGTTGAATATCACGGTGTCGCCGTTATGCAGCTTGCGTTCGACAATGTAACTGGGTGCAAGTTCGTTGAGGACTTCTTCCATGTTGAGGGCGGTAAGCTTCTTGCGTTTTCCATCCGGGCGTATAATGTAGTTTATCGACTCTGCGCGTTCGCGTATCAACTGCTTCATTTCCTCAAGGTTCCAAGAAGTCACGCTTTCAGGAACAGTAAGCTCGTCGGCGATGCTTTGTGGAATTCCCAACTCGTTTATTCCGAGCGTGGGGTCTGGCGAGATTACTGTGCGTGCGCTGAAGTTAACCCTTTTTCCGCTGAGGTTATACCTGAACCTGCCTTCCTTTCCCTTGAGGCGCTGGAACAGTGTTTTCAATTGCCTTCCCGAACGGTGGCGGGCTGGCGGAATTCCTGCGGTTTCATTATCAAAGTAAGTAGTAACGTGGTATTGTAGCAACTCCCACAAGTCCTCTATTATCAGCTGGGGTGCGCCTGCGTCAATGTTTTCGCCCAGGCGCTGGTTGATACGCAGAATGTCCACGAGCTTGTGCGTCAAGTCGTCTTCGCTGCGTTCGCCTGTTTCGAGCGTAATTGAAGGCCTTACCGTAACCGGCGGGACAAGTAATACAGTTAGCACGTTCCATTCAGGCCGTATTGCAACGCCGAGCTGCTTCAAGTCGCCGTCGGAAATCCTTTCAAGGCGTTCGCGCGTCTCGTTGGGCAGCAGCTTGCGGTCTTCCTCGTAGAAAAAAGTGGGTTTAACGAATTTTATTGTCTTCTGCTTTTCCCCGCAGTGCGGGCAGTCTGAAGTTTTTTTCACGCGTTCTATGGTGCTTTCGTCGTTTAACGTTTTTCCGCACTTGCGGCACGTTGCGCGCAGGAGTTGGTAAATGTTTTTCGCAAAACCAACGTGCACTACGGGGCGCACGAGTTCAATGTGTCCGAAGTGTCCCGAACAGCTCTTGATGCGGCCGCCGCAGGTCTTGCATTTAAGTCCAGGGTCTATGATGCCCAAGTGCTGGTCTGCGAGGCCGCCGCTTATTGGATAGCTGTCCTCGTCGTAAGTGTCGGGAACGGTTACTTTTACCGTGCTCATTTTCCGCACTTGTTCAGGAGAAAAAACGCCGAACTCGATTGATTTGACTATTTGCATGGTATATCATCGCCTCCCTTTTCATAACCCCTGCGCCTTGAGGCGTAACTTCGGAAATATTCCGATGCTCTTCATTTCGTCAAGCAAAAGCTTAAATGCGTAACTCATTTCAACTTCGGTAACCGTTGAACTGTCGCAAACAGGGCAATAACGCCTGTTCTTAACCTTGTCCAACACCGCAAGCGAACCACATGAGGTGCAAACCAATTCGGTTGTCTTGTCTGCCGAGTCCAACATTCTTTCTTTAAGCAATGAAGCCGCGCCGTAGCCTATGAAACAATCGCGTTCCATTTCTCCCAGCCTAAGCCCTCCTTCGCGAGCACGGCCTTCGGTCGGTTGGTGGGTAAGCATTTGGATGGGTCCGCGCGACCTTGCGTGTATCTTGAGCGCAACCATGTGGTGCAGTTTCTGGTAGTAGATTACTCCGACGTAAATCCTTGCTTTCAACATTCTTCCCGTAATTCCGTCATAAAGCGTTTCGTTTCCAGTGTAATTGAAGCCGTGACTCTTAAGCGACTGTTCGAAGTCTTCCTGCGTGTCTCCGCTGAACGCAGTGCCGTTTTTGAGCTCGCCGTCTAAGGCCGCTGCCTTTCCGCCCATCATTTCCAGCAAGTGACCTGCAGTCATACGGCCGGGAATGGCGTGAGGGTTGATTATAAGGTCAGGAACTATTCCGTCTTTAGTGAAAGGCAAATCCGATTGTTCTGCAAGCAATGCAATGACTCCCTTCTGTCCGAAACGCGAAGCAAACTTGTCTCCTATTTCGGGAATGTTGAGCGAACGCACGCGAATCTTAACGAACTTGTTTCCGGCAAGCGTTTCAGAAAGCATTACTCCGTCAACAGTGCCGTTTTCGTTGCCTCTAGTGGTAACCGAGCTCTCACGCCGCTTTTCGCTCTCGAGCTCCAATGCCGTAACTTCTTTAAGAAAACGCGGAGGCGACGTCTTGCCTATCAATACCGCGTCCGGGCCGACTACGGTTTCTGGCGAAACCAATCCGTTGGAATCAAGTTGTGCGTAAGCTTCGGGCCCCAAATAGCCTTGCACGAACTCTTCAGGGACTCCGTACTTGTCACGCTGGCCGCCGGGGTAACGCGATTCCTCGTCGGAATAAGTCCTTAAAAACACGCTTCTGCCCAACGCCCGGTCTATAGCTGCCTTGTTGACGACTAGTGCGTCGTTCATGTTAAAACCATAGTAAGAAAGAACGGCGACAACCAGATTTTGTCCGCTGGGGCGCTTGTAGTTGCCTAATGCCTCGTAGACCCGCGTCTGCACCAGCGGCCGCTGGGGATAAAAAAGGCAGTAGCCCCTGGTTTCACTGCGTAAATTAAAGTTGGCGGCATACAAACCCAACGCTTGCTTGGTGTGTTGTGCAGCCATAAGCACTCTGGGCGCCGCGTTGTACTCTGGAAAAGGCGCTTGCGAAGGCGCGTATCCAAGCATGTTAGTAAAATCGATTTCAACGTGCGTAAACTTGCTGTCTTTACCCTCTGACTTTGCGTCTGCCTTCTCCAGTTGCTCTGCATCTACGGCAACCAAAGCATTCTCTTCTTCTTCAGCATCCAAGTATTCGATGATCCCTTGCTTGACCAAGTCACTCCACTTGATTGTCCTGCTCCGCAAGTCTTCCAAATGCTTTTCAGTAATAAGCGACTTGTTGTTCTTTACAACAACTAAAGGCCGCCTTGCGCGACCGCTGTCGGTATTGATGAAAACTTCGTTCGTTTTTTCGTAGTGCGCTACGTTGGCCTGTTGGTCGGCTTCTCCTGCCCTGCGTTTTTCGCGGACTTCTTTGGCAAGTTTTTCACCGTCTTCGACAAAACCCACGAAACGGCCATTCAAGTAAACGCTTGTCTTATTCATATTAGCAAATCCCCCTTTTCACGCCTTCAGGGAA
Source organism: Candidatus Micrarchaeota archaeon CG1_02_51_15 (assembly GCA_001871495.1). Lineage (GTDB taxonomy): Archaea > Micrarchaeota > Micrarchaeia > Norongarragalinales > UBA8480 > UBA8480. Next base: position 13,767 of record MNVG01000055.1, on the reverse strand, counting down.
ACCCCGAGCTTCTTCAGCGCGGTTTCCACTTCCTTCTCGTTGCCTTCCGTGGTAATTTCGCACATTAACGCCAAGTTCTTTATCAAACCGCAATTCGGGCCTTCAGGCGTTTCGTTGGGGTCCAAGCGGCCGAAGTGAGTCCCGTTCAAGTCCCTTGCCTTGTGATGAGGGTGCTTTTTTGCCAACGGCGAAGTAACCCTGCGAAGGAAAGACATGCTTGAAATAAAGTTATACCTATCAAGCGGCTGCGAAACGCCAGTGTGACCGCCCACCCAGTTGCCTGTTGCCATAGAATACCGCATGCGGTCTGTCAACGCATCCGGCCTGACTATTACGGCCATGCTTATCTTGCGACCGCGCACATTAGCTCGTTCTATTTGGTAACATATGTCTTTAACCAAAAACTGGAAGGCATACTTGAACAAGTCTTCCATCAGTTTTCCAGAAATCTTCAGACGCTTGTTTGCATAATGATCTTTGTCTTCCACCCCGCGCTTGCCGTACGCCACTAAAACCGCGCGTTCGGTCATCCTGCAGAGGAAATGCGCTTTTGCCAACCTGCTTTCGATATCCACGCCAATGTGCGGGAACAAGTAGTGGTCAAGCAAAAGTTCAGCGCGCTTAACCTGGTAGTCGACAGGTTGTGAAGGCGCCGCGCGGCGGCCTATTGTCTCAAGAGCGTCGCGCCTGTTCTTGGCTTCGACTGCCTCCAAGTTTATTAGGACATCGTTGCGAATTTCGGGCGCGTCTGAAAACGCTTCCATTATTTTCTCTTCCTTGTCAAGCCCCAATGCCTTCAAAACGAGCACGATCTCCAACGACTTGCTGTAAGACGGCATGCTTACTCCTATTCGGCCGTCTGCATTGCGGTCTACCGTGCATTTGCCCCTGAAGCCCAGCCGCGTAGAAAAAATTTTGGCCGAAGTCTCTCCTGCTTCGCGGTCGCGTGAAATCAAAAGACGGTTTGGAGCTAGGTCTTCCATGGTGACTAATGCTTTTTCAGTGCCGTTAATTATGAAATAACTGCCCGAGTCCATAGGGTCTTCCCCGAGTTCAATGAGTTCCTGTCGGCTTTTGTTGCTCAAATAACACGACCTGCTTTTTACCATTACCGGAAGCGCGCCTACAAAAACGTCTTCGGTCTTCTTTTCCACTCCGTTGACTACCAGCGTAATTTCCAAAAACAACGGCGCGGTATAACTCAAGTCACGCATGCGCGCTTCCATCGGGTACAACGGCCGTCTCGAACCGTCTGCTTCCGTAATCATGGGCCTCTCGACGCGAATCTTGCCCAATTTAAGCACGATTTCTTCAATCTGCGGTTCGATTACCTTCTGGGAGTCTATCACCTGCTGCATTCCCGTTGCAACAAACTGGTTGTAACTCTCGATATATTGTTTCACTAAGCTGTTTTCGGCAAAATAAGATTTAGTCAACTCAGCGTACACGCAAAACCACTTCCTCCCTTTTCAAAACGCGTTGCTTGCTCTCTTCTTTTTACGGAATAAGAAAAGTCAACGCGGCAAAACTTACTCTACTACCAGGCGGTAGTAAAGCGATTCATCGCCAGTTGTCGGGCTCTGCCTGAAGACCTTTATAATATCGCCGACCTTGGGCCCTATTGGAATCAAAGCATGGTCGGTAACGCGTATGCGGGGCAGATTTTCAATGCTTATGCCGTGCTTGGAACAAAGGGCCTCTACGTCTGTAGCGGAAGCAACCTCCATTTTCGGCACTAGAATATGCACGGTAGGCTCAGAATTCTTTTCGGACATTATTTGCTAAAACCCCTTGAAAGCAGACAGATACAAAATAGCAACTGACCAGTGACTAAACTTAACTCAAAAAAACCTTTTAAACCCTTGTATTGACTCCCTGAAACCTTTTAAACCCCGTTTAAACCTTGGCTTATAGGTTACGCCCGCCGCCCGGCCGAGAGGGTAGGGTCTCCGTAAAGCACGTATTCCAACAACGTGAGTTGGTTGACTTCCTTGTTTAAGTCAAGCTGGCGCTTGGCAGTAACAAACGCGTCTCCCGCTTTGCTTCCGCTGCTGACTGCTTTAAGGAAAAAGTAAGTAAACGCATTTGATGTCCCGCTTTCTCTGATTTTTGCTTCGTCTGCGGTTTCGTAGGTAATGCGGTTGTCGGAAAGTGCGGTCATAGTACTACCTGCAAAAAAGCGTGCTTTCTTCTCCAAGAACAGGATGGGAATGCTTTGCTTCTTTTCCCGCAGGGGATTTGCACCATAACACGAGTCGGCAAGAACTATTTTGCCGTCGTAATCAATGGAGTCTGCCAAACCAGGGTTTAGCACGAGAAAGCCTTCTATGCTTCCGCGTTCGCGTCCTTCGAGCGCCTGTTCCTGCAGGGGTTCGTTGCCGTGCACTGAAAGAAAGACAGTGTTGCTTTTGAAGCGCTCGTGGAGTTCGCCGGAACTGCCAGGGTTGTACGAAAGGTCTATCAACTTTACTCCGAATGCAGGCGGTACTATTGCGAACTGCGAATCCGTTTCAAAAGGCAGGCGGTCTAAGTAATGGTAGTAACTGTCGCTGGAAATCATTTTCGAAGCGTACGAGAACGTAGGGCGGAAGTTGTGTGCGGCAATCGCGTTGTCCAACATCGTCGAAAGAAGCGCATCGCCTTGTGCGAAGTCTTCGGTTCCATCAGGAAGCCGTCCTACTGCAATGTCGGGCTGGCAGTCGGAGCACTTGCTGTCCAAGGCCGCTATTGCATACGGGTTGTCGGTAAGCACTTCAGTGTCGGTTTGCCAAATGAATTGGAATGCGTCGGACTCGGGAGCGTGCATCAACGGGTTTTGAATACGTTGGAACGGCACTATCTTCTCGCCGCCGACTATGAGCAAGTACTTGGGCTTGGCTTTAAGCACCAGTATGTTTATTGCCGCCAACGTCCGTTCTTCCGACGCGCTTTGCAACTGCGTTGCATTGAACTCCGCCATTGAATCCGTGTCGTCAAGCAGCACTACTTGGGTGGAAAGTTTTTCAGTTGTTTCGACTGCTTCGGCAAGCCGTTGCATCTTTCCAATTATTTCCGAAGCGGTCTGGGAACCGTACTTGGATTCCAAACGGTTTCTAACACTGACTATCAGAAAATCCGCGGTTCCTTGGACGCGTGCGACCGCGGTTGCCTTCTTGAGTTCCAAAAGCAGCAACGGCTTGGAGCCTGCAACGAATTCGGTTTGAGTAGGTTCAAAACCCGGCTTCGAGACAATCAGCGTCACTTTACTGCCTTGCGGCAGGTCTTTGAGAATGGCGCGTCCTTCGGTTGCGGCAGTCTGCTGCAACAGCGTTTCGCCCGCGTAAACTGCAACGTCTGCAGAAACGCGCTCGCCGTCTGGCCCTGTAATCGAAACGGCCAGCTCGGTTGCCGTCGGTTTTCCCATGCATCCTGCAAACGCAACTGCGAGCACAACTATTGTCGCCGTGGTTACTACTAATAGTACCTGCGGCGAAACCCCGTTGCGTTCGTTCAATTCGTTGCGAGAACCCGTGTCAGTTCGCCTCCGCTTTTACTTATCCAAGCAATCCTGCCGTTTAAGAATGAATAATTGCTTATCTTCAGCGTCCCGTCTTCCGTTTGGATTTCACCTGCAGTGTTTACTACCCGCATCCAGCCGGTTACGCAGTAATAGTACGGCGAGCACGAACGGGCTTCTATTGAACCATGGCGGTATTCCGGAAACGCCTCTAAGAAAACCGCTTTTGCCTCTTCTTCGGAAATCTGTTTAGGCGTTGTTTCCGTTTGCGAAAGTTGTTCGAACGCCAGTTCTGCCTTGCGTTCGCCTTCCTCTTCGAATACGCGTTGTAAACTTACACGCGCGCCGAATGTCCGTAAATCCCGCGCCACGCCTTCTTCGAGAATCACAAACGGCTCCATTGTTTCTCCGCGGGTTATCTTCAGCGCAACGCGACTGCCGTCCAAACTGAATTCGGCAAGCACGTACGTCGCGGAATTGAATTCGGCCGATTCTCCGCGCGTCAACACAACAGTCTCCGGGCCGCCTGCAGCCAGTACAAGCGCTGTTGCTGCAATAAGGAAAAATAAGGGAACGAGCTTGTGCATAGTTAAAGCTGAGGCTAAGAGGAAATATAAATGTTACAAAGTCCCTCGAACGGAATTCAAGAACGCGAAACGAATTTTCTTCGATCGAATTAAAGCGCTGGTTCCACGTTCGTTAACGAAACCTCTTCGAGGAGACATTGTGTTACTGGCTTAGTTTCTGCTAATCCAATTACATAGTAGTTTGGAACCTACGAGTATATAATGCCGCCGCTTTACGGCAATTGACGTCTGGAACTTAGGGAGTATAGTTGTTTGGACTTCCAGTTTTTAATCAGTTTAGCAGTTGGAAAAAACAACGGCGACGGCAGGGAATCGGGCGAAAACCACTTCCATTCCAGTATGTCTTTTTCCAAGTCGTTTTCAACAGTCGGCTCGGCGTCTTCGTCAGCGGGTCTGCCTTCAAAACCCACCGTAACATAGTGCTTTCCGGGAACCATGTCGTCGGTAATACTGACTACCTTCAAGCAGGTTGCAGTCAGCCCTGTTTCTTCTAGGACTTCGCGTTTCGCCGCGTCTTCAAGCGTCTCTCCAAAATCAAGTTTGCCGCCAGGCAGGCACCACGTGCCTTCGCCGTTCAAATCACTGGTTCCCTTTTCACTGTTGCGTTTGCCTATCAACACCCTTCCTTTAGAGTCGACAAGAACGGTTGCCACGCCCACCTTAGCAAATTTTGCTGAATCTTTTTCCATAACGTCTTCGCTACTATTTTTCATCTCGTTGCTTAATAATTGGCGCGGAAACTTTTTTTCAAGCTCGGATACGAAGTCGGAGTCTTGCGGGTTTCGCTCGCTTAAGCACTCCATTCCACACGCGTTCACTCCGTTTGAAGAAAGTATTTTTTCAACAACCATGCATGCAACGCAAGGAATTCCTGCTTCGGTCAGCCGCGCAACTGCCTTCGTTGTTGCAACCCTTGCTTTAACTTTTTTAACGCGTGATAATGCGAACAGGCGCGCAGCAGCAACGCCTACTACCTTGTCTAGAACAACCGCGTTTTGAAGCAACTGCGGAGTTGAAAAAAACAGGCCGGCGAGGGGCTTGAGCCCGCGTTCGTCAGAATAAAAAACGGTTTTCCCTCCATTGCGTAGCTCTAAAGAATGCAGGAACTGCGTTCCGTCAATTGAAGCCATGGCAAATCACGCAAAAAAACGACGTTCGACAAAAGGCAGCACTTTTTGCGCCGCAAACGCCATTGCTGCATTGCTTAACAACAACGACGCCGCTATTACTGCGACCGCGTCGACGGGCAGGTGCATTAAGAAAACGTCGGAGTAGTAAAGCCAAGGAAGCTGGATTGCGAACGCTATCAACGCCGCGAACAACAGGCGCACTTTCTTTTCCTTGTACAGGAAGCCGGTGACGCCGCCGAGTACTGCGTTGCCAATCAAAACATAGGGATTGCCGAGTGCCAGCGCCACGCCGGTTGCGCCGAGGGCGCCTGCAACTGCTCCTCCGAAGCCGCCGAACAACGCGGCTGCTAGGAAAATTGTTATTTGAAAGAAGTGAAAGTTGGTTCCAAACGGAGTTGGAAACACGAACCAGCTGAAAAAGTTGGGTAGCGTTGCAAGGAAAAGCAGTACAGCCGCGTTTTTTTTAGTGAACCCGAATCTCAAAAAATTTTCTTGGATGAACATCTTCAACCCTACTCCAATTAGAGAAAAGGAGGTTTTGAAATATAAAAGCGCTTTGTGCCGGCGTGAAAACCTTATACGCCAATATTCAAACGAAACTGCACGTCACATTTCACCCAAAAACCACCGAATGTTAGTGGTCGAAATGCGACAAATGTCTTGGTACACTAATGCGTCAAATGTCCTGCTACGCTACACTAAATAGTATAATCACATAATCAACTTCGCAGGATAATTGTTTCTTGCGCCGTTGTTTTTCCTCGGTATGAGCGCAAGAGTCTCGTTGTCTGCAGTACTTGTTTCCCCACTCTTGATACTCTGCTTGTGGGTGGTTGCCAAAGGCGCCAAGCTCGCGTCGTCCTACTTCCTTTTCAGGAAACTTCTGGGAACAAAATACTCTCTTTTAATGGGACTTGGATTGAGCGTGCGGTTTAGCACCAGCTTGGTAATACAGTTTATCCCGGTTTCAAACGGATTGATTTCGCTCGCGTTATACTCCGCACTGGTTGCAACCGCGATTCTAATGAAGCCGGTAATAATCTTCTTCTAATCGAGGGGTTTGGCTTCAGGCAGGCCGCCTTAGCGCGCCTGCTGTCTTGCGTTAAAAGAAATAAGAGCGCCTTGGCCGGGATTTTCGCGCTTGCGTGAAAGGCCGCAAAAAGCGGTTTTGCGCAATTTCGAACCCGGGTTACAGGCTCTATGCGCTCATCGCTTTCCTTAAAAGAAAAGCTGTGCAAAGCGTCGAGTTCGACAAGCCTGTATCCTAGACCACTAGACGACCAAGGCATCCAAGCATTATTTGGCGCAAGAGTTTTTTAAATCCCGTTGCCCGTGGGGTTCATTGCCTGCAGTCTACGAATTGCACTATCTTCTTAAATAACTTCGCGGGAATCCTGTCGTCCCGTAGGTTGAGGACGCGCTCGCCGGCATAGTATGCCTTTACTTCGGGAGTAGTTCCCCAATTTTTCGGCTTGCCCAATTCCGGGTTAAGTTCCGTATCGTCGAAGCCCGCGTCGCGCAGTAAAGCGACTTTTTTCCGCATCACATTCAGAAGTTCGAGAGTAGGCTCCGCGGGAGCGAGCCTTTTTTCAAGCCTGATAATCGCCGCGTGTTCGGCTTGTCTTTGAACCGGCCAAGATATGGTGCCCGGAGCGTATATTCCCCGCATTGTCAGCTTATTGGCGAAGGCGCAATAGGCCTCGAGGTGTATGCGGTTTATTTTAAGGTAGCTGTTCATGAACCGCGGGTTGTCTCCCGTTTCTTCGGGTTTTTCAATTAGGTCCAAGTCGTGCAGGTATGCCTCGCCGTCTTCGCCTATTCCCCAGTTGAAATCAAAGTAGGGGTCGTGCATTGCGTGCGAGGGAATGATTTTTTCGAGCTTGCGGAGCTTTGAGGTTATGTTGGCTTTGATTTCGGGGGTTAAAGGGGTTTCGAACCCGACTATCCGTAGCCGCGGCATCAGCGCGGTTATCTCCGGTTTTCCGTTCATTCCCTCGGTTACTAATAGAGAAGTACGGGGGGTGGAAAATCGATTGGCTCGCGAGTTTCGAAATCAGTTTAGCGCGGTTCAAGGCTGCGTCGCTTGCCGACGTTTTCTGGGTCTCTTCGAATTATAGTTTTCGTTGGATTGCTTTTTCGAACAAGCTGCCCCGTTTTACTATGAACTTATCGAGCTCGAATATTTCGGGGGTTTCAGCTTGAACCGATTTTATTTTGCCGCGTAAGGGAAGCGATTTGAGGCGGGGGTCTTCGTGGAGATTTTCGGGTTGCAGGCGTTTACTCAAATGTCATTTCACTTCCTAATTGAGGGTTTTCCGAACTTTTCAAGCAGGTGCGGCGGCATTTTTCCATTCCTGTGCCGGAATGCAAGCGGGCTGGCGAAAAAAACCGTTCCGCTGCCGTCTATTACCCAGCTTGTGTTGTGATAAAGCGCGCTGTGCGCTTCCTTTGGGGTAATACCCAGCAGTTCGAGGATGGCCTTGCGTTTTTGGATTATTTGTCCGTTTACGTTCGGAGTCAAGTCGCGTTGTTTTAAGGTATTGGTGGTTCTGGGATGGGTTAACAACAGGGTGCGCGGGTCGTTGGTTTTGAAACCGATTTCGGTCTTAGGATGCAATAGTCCGGCCTGCCTTAATATCTTGAGCAACTCTACGTGGGCTGACGCGTAGGCTTCGGCTTCGCGTCCGGCGTAGGTATAACTTTGCATGACGTTGCCTTCCGCTCTGATACGGAGCGGCATAGTTCTTTGTTTGGTTGCGGCCATAAAAGGTCTAAAATCGTTATTCAAATAAAAGTGTGCGGTTTGGCGGGCTGGTGGGTTACGCTAGGTTATAAGAAGAGTCCCGCTGGCCTGATTTGAACAGGCAACCCCGTGGTTTCTGCGCCGGAAAAAAAGTTCCGGGCATTTCTCGAGTTTCATGCTACAGCCACGTGCTCTACCATTGAGCTACAGCGGGAAAAAAAATTCTTGGATTAATTAGGGAAGCGTGAATTAAAAGAGCTTGCGGATATGTGGCGTTACTTCTTTTTTTTGCATCGCGCATGCTTGCGTAGGTATTTCACGAGGTTGTTTAGGCGGGTGATTCCGTCGAAGTCTGGACGGTTCAGTTGATCTTTTTGAAAATTGGCAAGTCCGGTTTTTGGGATTACGTGCATGAAGGAAAAGCGGCCGTCTTCTGCGCGTTCTAGCGCGTGGCCGTGTTCGGATAGCGCGGCGTTGATTAGTTTGAGTTGGTTTCCGTTTAGGTTCGTAAAGTAGTGGGTTGTTGCCAAGCCGCGTGGGTTTTCAGCGACTTCTAGGAAATAATTTTTTCGTTGGACCGTCTTTTCAGTCAGTTCCCTTACTGCCATTAAAACGTGCATTGTGTTAAACCCTCTTTTTTTAGTGGGGAGGCCGAGATTTGAACTCGGATCTTCAGCTCCCAAAGCTGAAAGCATAGCCAGGTTGGCCCACCTCCCCATTCGCAAGTATTAGTGGGGCTAATAAGTTAAATCATTTGGGGAGGGGAATGAGTGGGTGGGGTTACTTTTTTTTCTTGCCGCCGTAGTTTCCGCGTGGTTTTGTGATTTTGAGTTCGGGCCAGGCGTCGCCGATTGTTTGCGTGTCGATGTACGGAGGATAGCCGCAGGCTGCCATTATTATTTCGAAGGCGGTTCGCTTGATTTCTGGCGGCGCATTCAATGCAATAGGCAGCGTTGTTTGGAGGGCTGCAACTGATTTTCTTGGTTCGCCTAGTTTGTTGACGAGTTCTTCGAGGGCTGCGTCGGTTTGCGCTTGCTTGCGGGACAACGTATCGTGGATACTTGAAAGTACGGCGGTTATTTCGTTGTTTTTTGCCGAACCGTCCGTAGCGACTTTCTTGACTGCAGTCCACTCTGAAGTGTTTATTGCGAGTCGCACTTCTTTTTTCAACGGTTTCGTAGTGGTTTTAGGCAGTTGCCTTGGCAGCGCCGAGTCAACCATTGTCTTCAAGTAGTAATATAGTGCAATACGGGAGAGTGCCTTGCGGCGGACAATTGCCTTTTTTAGTTTGCTTTCGTCTTTGGAGTCGGGAACCGTTTCGGTTACGAACGCGGACAACCGTTGTTCCAACGAAGATGGCTTAAGTTCGGAGAGTGCGTGGGAGAGTTCCTGTGCATTCTTTGGTTTTGGGGCAATGCCTGCTATTGCTTTCAAGTCAAGCGGCGCGTAGTCGAACATTTTTTGCGCGGCTATTGAGCGTGCGTCTGCAACCAAGTTTGTAATTGCGTCAAGGCTCGGCTCGCGCAATTCGTTGACGTATGCATAGTCTGGAAAACTGGCTTGGAATGACGCGAACTGCATGATTGTTTTAACCCCTGGCCTGCTTGAGCGACTCGATTGTCTTGCGTGCGGTTGCACCGACTGCCGTTTCAGGCCTGTAGGCCCCGCCTGCGATTACTGCGCCGCAGGACTTGCAGTTCCATAATGCGGTTCCCTTGCGTTTTACCGCTTTTTTGCCGCACTTTGGGCACTCGTACTTGGCGTTCTTCTGCTTGAGTACCTTTGCTTCCTTTTGTCTTGTCGTAACTCCGTATCTTGAAACCATTCATTTCACCTTTCAGCGTTTTTTGGCGTGGGCTGCGAGTTCAGCGTATTTCGAGACCGCAGCGTCGAATAAATTCATTATCTCCTGCCGCTTGAAGCCGGCTGCGCCGCTTTTCTGGCTTGCAACCATGTACTCCCCATCTGCAATTGCAATCGTGAGCCTTCCGTTGGAAGCGACTTCCTCTTCGTCGGTTGCGTCTGCAATGGTCGTCCCCTCGATTTTTTCAAAGGAACAGGCGATCACGTTGCTTTTGATGTCAAGCTGGCCTGCACTTTCGGTGCGAAAGAGTTTTCCACGCTTTTTTTCGTCGGAAGAAGGCTCGTACTTCGGAATGCGGGTGTTGTTCAACGCCGCCATTGCCGCTAACGCAGCTGCATCAATCAGGTTTCCGGAGTGGTCAAGCACGTACAAGTCCACGAATACTCCCAGCACGCGGCCGTCAGGCAATGCCAAGGCGTTCAAGTCAATTGAGTTGGCAGCGCGAATCCCGCGGTCTACTACGCGCGCGAGTTCAATCGACCGTTCATTGGGCGGCCCGGCTTCGAACTGCGGGTGAGCCGAGGGAGTGAACTCCGAGTTTACCATAAACACGCCTTCATTTGGGCGGTCGGAAAAAGGTTCGGCCACGTCTATTTTTACTCCTGCGAGCACTTTAGTGTCTCCCAGGTGTGCTATTGCACTGCCTTCACAGTTCTCGAAGACGTTCGTCTCGACTTCTATTGGGCGGTATTCCATTGGCGCGCGGCTATCGGCGCGCTTGCCTTTCCTAATCAAGTCTGTTATATATGCTTCTTTGACATTGTTCAAAATCATCTTTTCATCACCGTTATTCCCTTGCTTCTGACAGGTTGCTTTCATACTTTGCACGAAGCGCTTCCACTTGTTTCTCGCGCACTATCTTTGCGCCTTCGAAGATCATCGAAAGTGCGGTGTCGACTTCGACGCGGGTAAGTTTTCCGTCCATTTGGTACAACAGGACTTCGCCGGTTCGCAACGACACTATTGCAGGCATATCGCTTTCTCCGTAATTGTCTTCGTCTTTATCCAAGTCGGACACTTGCGTGCCTTCTATTTTTCCTATTGAAACACCTTGCACCAAGTCACGCACCGGAATGCCGGCATCGACAAGCGCAACTGACGCTGCGGTTACTGCTGCAACGCGGGTTCCGCCATCGCTTTGCAGTACGTCCATGTTAATGTTTATCATGGTTTTTGGAAACATGTGCACTAACACGTTGTTTTCGAAAACGTGTTTAGCGACCTTGCTGATTTCAATGCTCCTGCGGTTTGGGCCGCTTCTTCCGTGTTCTTCCATTGAAGAAAAAGGAGCCATTACGTACCTTGCGTTAATGAGCGCCTTGCGCGGGTCAGTCATATGCTTTGGAAACACTTCGCGAGGACCGTAAACCGCTGCAAGAATACGATTCTTGCCCCATTCTATCATTGCCGAGCCGTTTGCCTTCTTTAGAACCCCGGCTGTTATCTTGAGGTTGCGCAAGTCGGAAAAACCGCGTCCGCTTACCCTCTTTCCGTCCACAATCAACTGTGGCTTGTTTGCAGAAGAACCCATTTTTTCAATTCACCTTTTTTTAACTCTTAGACTCCTGTTGCAGGAACGACGTAATCCGGTCCGTCAACCCGTTAGTGTGTGCCTCGCGGCATATCTTGAGAACCGCAAGCGTGGCCAACGTCGTGTTTCCTCCTTTGAGGTAAATGCGGCCGTTCTTGCCCACTATAATTTCGGTGCCGGTGTGCTGGCGCAGTATCGCAAGCATGCTTCCGTTGCGGCCGATAATGCGCGGAACCTTCACGCTTTCGACTTCAAGAATCTCGCCTTCCGAAAGCCTGCGCGGCTCTACGACAATCGCGTTATTCACTTCGTCTACTGCCATTATCTTAACCAATACGATGTCGCCCGTGTGGAATTCTTCGCGCGTGTCGCGGTTGCTCAACTGCCCCTCGTAAGGCGAGTTGAGTTCCACCGAATAACCGCTGAAACGCTCGTCTTTGATTATGCCAACCACGTAATCGCCGTAATTAGGTAAGTACCTTCCTTTCAACGGAATGACTCGGTCTTCTTGCGCCACGCTTACGACTGCCGCGTAAGTCTTTCCGTCTTCGGCAAAACACCCTTCCAACCGCAAGGGCCTCTCAGCCACCTGCTCTCCGGGAAAAACAATTCTTTTCTCCATTAATCCATCAATCTCCTTTTGTCAATCAAACAACATTCTCTTTTCCTTCGTTACAGTATCTTAGTCTGTACTTGGCCTGAAGTCAAACGGTTCAAGCGTTCGAAAAACTCGCCTTGCATTCCCGCAGGCAATTCACACACGCAAGTCAACGAACCATCGTTGCCCCACTCCTCGCGGCTTAAACCATATTCTCTAAGCACTCCGTAAGCACGCGGCGCGTGCTCGGCTGAAATCTTTATCGCAATTCGGGCGTTCTCCATGCTTATTGGAATTATTTCACTAATCTTGTCCACTATTCCCGGAACCTGTTTTTCAGCTGCCTTGAACGCATCTACGTGAACCTTGGCCTGCTCCATTGCCGCTTCAATCCTTTGCGGCGGGTGCGGAGTCTTCGTCCGAGGGTCGACTGCATTGCGGGCGATTAATGAAATTACCTTCAACTTCTTCTCTTCGAACAGCTTCCTCCGCTGGTCGGTGGTGAGCTGCACTTCACCCTCGCGGAAAATCACTTCCGCAATCTTGTATACGTCGGTAGTGCCAAACGCTTTGTTCAACGCCGTGCTCGTATGGCGTTCGCCTTTGTGAGCGTCTTTAAACACTTCTTCGGCAATCAATACGTTCGCCAAATCCTTTCTTGCTCCCGTCTTGTAGTCGTAAGCAAGCTTCGAGTCGACTATCAACTCGAACTTCTCGCCTCCTTTCTCCAAACGCGCCAAAATAGTGTTTTCAGTCGAAGCCAATTATCCAACCTCCCCTTCACGTCTTTTCGGCAAGCAACGCGGAAATCTCTTCGCGGGAATAAATCTGGGTCTTTCCAGTTCGGTCGACAACCGCAACGTCCACGTTAGCCGCAGAAAGCTTTTCTTCAGTGCTCTTTTTCAACGCTTTTAGTGCAAGCTTGACTGCGTCGTGCAACGCCAGTCCGTCCTTGTACTCCTTTTCAAAAAACTCTTCAACAACCTTCTTGCCCGAACCTATTGCTGTTGCCTTATACTCGAACAAAGCCCCGCTCGGATCGGTTTCGAACAACTTCGGCTCTTCGTTGACTCCGGCAACCAACAACGAAACCCCGTAAGGCCGTACTCCCGCGTACTGGGTGAAAAACTGCACGTGATCCCCGATCTTTTTGGACAACATCTCTACCGGGATTGCTTCGTCGAAAGTCAGGCGGTGCTTCTGCGCTTCCACCCTAGCGAATTCGACGAGCTTCCTAGCATCGGCAACCAAGCCCGAAGAAGCGGCCATTGCGTGCTGGTCAAGCTCGAATAGCTTCTCGTGTGAATTGCCTACAATCAAAGAACTTGAAATGCGCTTGTGAGCCACCAAAACAATGCCGTCTTTGCAGGTTACTCCAATACTGGTGCTTCCAGCTCGCACTGCTTCGCGCGCGTACTCTACCTGAAACAGGCGGCCGTCAGGCGAAAACACGGTTATTGCTCGGTCGTAAGCGGATTGCTGCGGAGGATACATACTCTATTTCACCTTTCCCTATTATGGCGCGCGTTATCCCTAAAAGGGCGCGCGCCTAGTTTGTTCGAAAAACTTTTTGAAAAACATCAATGAGTTGGCTCCCGCGCCGCCACAAAACGGGCGACAACTGCCAAAACAACACCAATTTCACTCAATTCAACGCATTAAATAGTCGCAAACCCCTCTTTTATTACTTTCTCCTTGTCTTACCCGCGCAAAAACCCGTTTAATACGCTTTCTTGAGCCGTGAAATCCCAAGCCTTTAGGTTCATTCGCAGAGCTTTCGGGCTCTGCAATGCATCGTTTGCGCCGAAAGCGCGAAAC
>MNVG01000053.1 GCA_001871495.1 Candidatus Micrarchaeota archaeon CG1_02_51_15 | reverse complement strand
AAGGACTTTTGTAGCAATAAAACCAGACGGAGTGCAACGGGGAATAATAGGCGACTGCATAACGCGTTTCGAACGCTGCGGACTCAAGTTGGTCGCAATGAAGATGGTGCAACCGTCAAAGGAATTCGTTGCAAAGCACTATCCTTCGGACGAAGGCTGGTTGCGCAGCGTGGGCAACAAAACGGTTTCTTTTTACAAAGAACACAACTTGGACGTTGCCAAGGACATGGGTTGCAGTGACGACTTGTCAATAGGCAAAAAAGTCAAGGAATGGCTTTGCGAATACCTCTCATCAGGCCCAGTAGTGGCAATGATTTGGGAAGGCCACTGCGCAATAGACATTATCCGCAAGCACTGCGGAAACACGCTTCCGACTTTGGCCGCACCTGGAACAATCCGCGGCGATTACTCGATTGACTCGTCTTACTTGGCGAACGTGCGCAAGCGGCCTATCCGCAACATAATGCACGCTTCAGGCAACAAAGGCGAAGCCGAAAACGAAATCGGGTTGTGGTTCAAGCCCAACGAAATTTACGCGTACAAGCGCGCCGACGAAAAAGCCATGTTCGGCTAGGTAAAAAATAAAAAAAGTTGAAAACAATGTTGCGCCAGCCTATTGTAACTGTGTTAGGCCACGTTGACCACGGCAAGACCACGCTGTTGGATGCCGTGCGCAAGTCCAGTGTGCAGTCCCGAGAAGCGGGCGCAATCACCCAGCACGTGGGCGCTTCCGAAGTGCCTGTTTCAGTAATACGGGAACGTTGTGAAAAGCTGTTGGGCAAGACGAAACTGTCATTGACGCTTCCTGGCCTGCTTTTCATCGACACGCCGGGCCACGAGGCGTTCGCCAACCTCCGCAAACGCGGGGGAAGCATTGCCGACATCGCAATACTGGTAGTGGACATAAACCAGGGAATCCAGAACCAAACCAAAGAAGCGCTGGATATACTCCGCGAATACAAAGTGCCCTTTATAGTTGCGGCAACGAAAGTTGATGCAATGAGCGGTTGGATTGCCGACAAGAACGCGTGCTTTTCAGAAACATTATCACGCCAAAGGCTGGACGTCCAAGAACACTTGGACAAGAAGCTCTACGAATTGGTGGGCTCGTTGTACGAACGCGGTTTTTCAGCCGAGCGCTTCGACCGCGTGGAAGACTTCACCAAACAAATTCTTATTGTTCCTGTGAGCGCCCGCACAGGCGAAGGACTTCAAGAATTATTGATGTACGTCGCGGGATTGGCGCAAAAGTTTTTGGAAAAACGATTGGAACTCCACAGCGACCAAGGCGGGAAGGGAAGCATCCTCGAAGTCCGTGAAGAACCCGGGCTGGGCAAGACGCTGGACGTGATACTGTACGACGGCTCGCTTTCGGAAGGCGACACCATCGTTTTTGCAACCCAGTCGAACGTAGCCACCTCTAAAGTAAAAGCGTTGCTAAAGCCCAAGCCTTTGGACGAAATGCGAGACCCAAGGCAGAAATTCAATCCGGTCAAGCAAGTTTTTGCAGCAAGCGGAGTGAAAATAGCGTGCGAACACGCGGACGAAGCACTTGCCGGCTCTTCTATTTACTGCGTCAAAAACGCCGAGGAGGAAAAAAAGCTTAAAGAAGCGTTGTTAGGCGAAGTGCGGAAGATAGTCGTCGAAAGCAACGAACTGGGCGCAGTATTCAAAGCAGATACCTTAGGAAGCCTGGAGGCAATAACGAAGCTGCTTGCGTCAGAAAAAATTTCGGTACGCCGCGCGGCAATCGGACCCGTTTCACGCCATGACATAGTAGAAGCCAATGGAGTGCGGGAAAAAGACGCGTGCAAAGGAGTCGTATTCGCCTTCAACGTGCCTATTGAAGAGGAAGTAAGGAAGTTCGCAGAAGAAAACCGCGTTAAAATCTTCGAAGAAAAAGTGATTTACAACCTGATAGAGACCTACAAGCGCTGGGTGGACGAGGAGAAGACGCGCGAGAAAAAAGAAGCATTCACCAAACTCGTTCCTCCTGCAAAAATAATGGTGTTGCCCGACTCGTGTTTCAGGGTCAACCACCCGTGCGTAGTAGGCGTGGAAGTAATGGAAGGAACGCTGCGGAAAGACGTGGAACTCCTTAACGCAGAGGGAGTGGAAGTAGGCCGCGTGCAGGGAATCCAGCACGAGAAAAAACCGCTTGACGAGGCAAAGAAAGGACAGCAAATCGCAGTTTCAATAACCGGCCCGACCTTCGGCAGGCAAGTTTTCGCCAAACAACTGCTCTACTCCAACATGAGCAAGGAAGATATGAACACCATTGCCGAAAAATACAAGCAGGCCTTCAGTGAAGGCGAGCACGCGCTCATAAGTGAAATAAAGAAGATAAAAGGATACTCCTTATTCTAAAACGGGTTACTCCTCCGAATGCGGGAGCGTCAGGCCTTTGGGAATGTGCACCCATACTCCGCGCGAGTGTAATTCATAGCGGCACTTGGGCACGCAGCCTAGCAAAACCACGAAATCAGGATTTTTAATACAGATACCGCGGAGCGACTTCTTCACGGATTCTGGCGTGATGAGCCTCAATTTCAAACCCTCGCCGGTCTTCCATGTTGACCGACATTACGCCCACAACGTCCAAGTCCAAGATTCCGTGGTTTTTGAAAAAATCGGCCAACATATCCCACGCGCCTGTTTTTGGATAAACGGAGTGCGCTTTGAAATGGCCGGACAGAAAAGTCTTTTCGTTAGGCAACCGCACCATTCTGGAAGCGTCCGCACGGAACGAATGCGGAACAAAAGGAGTTGCATTCGCAAATTCGGTCGGTACAAGAACAACGCCCCTTGCATTTTTCGAAAGACTATTTATGAACGGCTTTAATCCCTTGCCCAATTGGTGGCGCCGTTTTGGTCTGCAAAAAGAAAAACCACGCGGCTACGCGTAGCACCCGCCAGCTTTTCCAAAAACGTGTTGTCAGCCACTTTGTCTTTCAACCCGCCGTGTTCTTGCAAATAAGACGGGTGGAAAATCGCAAGCGGGGTTTCTTTGCGGTTTTCTTTCAAGTCCGTCCGCTGCTCTTGGTTCAAGTGCAGCCACGAAACCGGCTTCTTTGGAAAAGGACGTTCAACCAAATACGCTCGCCTTATTTTTCTTACACGAACTCGGTTGTTACCCCTATTCTTTTTGCCTTGGCTGCTTCGTAGACCATTGATGCGACGGCCAAATCCTGGATTGCCAATCCGGTTGAAACGAACAAAGTCAAGTCGTCAGGCGAATAACGCACTTTATTCTCGCCACGGACCACTTGCACGAGCTCAGCGACAATTTGGTTTTCCTTGAATAAGCCACTAGATATTGGAACGTTGATTTCGCCGCTGTGAACGGCCTGCTCGCGATTGTCCACAACCACTTTTGCGCGGTTAAGAATTGAAGATTCAAGCTCTTGCTTTCCTGCAGCATCAGCGCCCACGCAGTTCAAGTGCATTCCTTCGCCAACCCACTCGCTTTTTACTATGGGCGAACGCGAAGGCGTAATCGTCGAAACAACATCGGCTCCCTTCACGCACTGTTCCACGCCGGGTACAACAACTATCTTCGCACGTGTTTTGACCGCCATTTCAGAGGCAAACGTTTGCGCCGCTTCCGGTCGCGCGTCGCAAACGCGAACTTCTTTAAGCGAAACGACTTCCTGGATTGCCAGCAGCTGCGTGCGCGACTGCATTCCCGCGCCAACCAAACCCAGCACGGAACAATTTTCTCTAGCCAAGTACTTGGTTGCCAACGCAGCCATTGCACCGGTCCTGAAAGCCGTGATTAACGAACCGTCCATTACAGCCAAGGGCACGGCATTCGTCGCGTCGTTAAGGATTATTGTCGCCATTACAGTCGGAAGGCCCTGCTTTGAATTATCAGGGTAAACGTTCACCCACTTCAGTGAACAATACGGTTCTTGAAAGCAAGGCATTGCCCGAAAGTCGCCTCGGCTGCCGACGTCCAAATAAACTTTAGGAGGCATGCTGAAGTTTTTGCGCAACGCGGTTTCCAACGCGGTTATCGCGCCGCTCATAGACAGCACTTCCTGCACGTCTTTTTTTCCTAGTATCAAAGTGTCCATTTCGAAATTCACGCTCCTTTTTCTTTCATAAACTCTTCAATCGCGTCGAAAGCCGGGTTTAAAACATCTTCAGGCGGCAGGAAGACAATGCGGAAATGCTTCGAACCCTGTGCTTCTGCAAAACCGCTGCCGAAAACAGTGAGAACCCCTTTTTCCTTCAGTAGGTCCAAGCAAAATTCCTTGTCGTCAACCCAAGGCCCGGACTCAATTCGTGGGAAGGCATAAAACGCGCCTTCGGGCTTTACGCAGCTCAAGCCATTTATTTCGTTCAAGCGCTTGAACGCCAAATCCCGCCGGGGCTTGAGTTTCGCAAGCTGCGCAGGCAAGAACTTTGCGTACTCCCCTTCGTTTTCCAACGCATGCGCCGCAGCCGCCTGCCCAACGGAAGAAGAGCACAACCGAATGCGGGAAACCTGGTTTACTGCCTCAAACAACGGGCTTTGGCTGCAGTTGAGGAACGTCATCCACCCTATTCTCCAGCCAGGCGCGAAATAGTTTTTCGACAACCCGTTCATCACAATGCAAGGCACGTCGCCTGCAAGCTTCCCCATTGAAACCGGTTTTTTTCCAAAGTACAGCTCGTCGTAAATCTCGTCTGAAACAACCGGAACCCCAAACTCGCCTGCCAAATTGATTATTTCCTTCAACACTTTTTCGTCGTACAGCGCGCCAGTAGGATTATTCGGGTTAATTACTATGACAAACCGAGTGTGCTCGTCCATTTTCTTGCGCAAATCGTCAACATCAGGCTGCCAACCGTTGCTTTCGTCGCACGAATAAAAACGCGGTTCGAACTCGTAATAATGCGCGAGCGACTCGTACATAGGGTAAGTCGGAGACGGAATCAACACGTTCTCGTGCCGCTCCATTGCCGCACCGTAAAGCATAGACAACCCCTCGCTCAAGCCGCTGCACACCATCACTTCGTCAGCACTCGAGTCAAAGCCGCGCCTGCTGTTCTGCTTTACAACCGCGTTGCGCAACGCCAAATCGCCTTGCGAATCGCAGTAACCGCTCTTGCCCGAATCCAAAGCCGTGACAAGCGCCTTCTTAACATACGGCGGAACGTCAAAGTCGTACGCATTAGGATCGCCGAGGTTGAGCTTCAAAACCTTCTTTCCGCTTGCTTCCACTTGCTTTGCGGCCAGCATTACGTCGCGGATGGCGTACTTGACTTTCGACAACCTTGTTCCTGCCTTCAATGAAAAAACCTCCGTTTAACTCTCGTTACGGAAACCCGTTATCACCGCAATCGTTAATAACTCTTTACAAAAAAGTTGGAAAACAAACGCGTTCAACGCCGCCTGCGCTCAATCTCGTGAATCACTAAAGCCGACTTTCCTTCGTGCGCCTCACCCTGCTGCCCCAGCCAGTCTGCAATCATTTGGGCATTATCGTGCTCGCCGGCAACTGCGTACAGACGGCCCCGCAAGCTCTGCACTTGATGATCCCTGCTATTACTGGCCCAGTGCGGCAACACCTCCATTTGGTCAAGCAGGTTCTCCGCGTGGTTTTTTTCCAACAAGTCATACATCAAACCCAGTTCAAGCAAGTCGGAAGCATCCCGTGGATTCCGCCGCACCAGCTCAAACGCCTCTTGAAAAAGCCGCCCCGGCTTCTTGAGTGCCTTGGCCTCAACCGCCTTCCGCAAGACAAGCAAAAACGCGCCCGTATTATGAGCACGCGTAGACTCGACTAGCTTGCCGAAAACCGGTTTGGCGTGCTCGCGCAAAACCAATTTTTTTTCAACCACCTGGCTCAACCACTCGGCACCCAAAAAAAACTCTTTGTTTTCAATCGCGTGGCCTATTACGCCCAACACCAACCTTGAGTCCGGGCCCCGCTTGCCAAAAAACGAGTTACGTTCCAAACCCAGGCCGAATACCTCGCGCGCCAGCGGATTGTTGCCGGCACTAACGAGCTTTTTTGAAAACTTGGCAAGAGACGCGCCCTCGTCAAACAACAGCCCCTTGGAAACAACTGCTCTCAAAAGGCCTTTAAACTCCAGAAAATTGTGCGCTTCAAGCAATGAACCAACTTGCGAAAACGTGAACAATTGAGCCTGGCGCTTGCCGTACTTTCCTGCGTCAACTGCAGCATGCAGCAAATTGACGGCCCGTCCGTAATTGCCTGATTCGACCTCTTTTTTCCAAAGAGCCACAATTTGCCGCTCGTCCAAATGATGCACGACCGCACGCAAGTGCTGCTCGTCATCAAGCCGTTTCAAACTATACTCTACTGCCGAACTAACTACTTCGTATTTGCGCGACCCCATGATTCCTGCCTCATTAAAAATAAGCGCGCTCCGTTTAAAAACCGCTTGCGGCCGCAACCAATAAAAGCGGGCGGGAGCATAATGGTTGCAACCGTTCGGGACGTAAACTGAGCGGACCAAATTATTTGACGGGAGGTCGAAGTAAAATGAAGATAGTGATAGCAGACTGCAAGACAGGCAATTGTTTCCAGAAGGAAGTTGAAAAAACCAAGGAAGCCCAGTTTGCAGGCAAGAAGATTGGCGACGACATTGAAGGCGGCATTGCAGGGCTGCCCGGCTACACTCTAACAATAACTGGTGGAAGCGACAAGGACGGCTTTCCAATGCGCCACGATATCGACGGACAACGCCGCGTCAAGGCCTACCTTTCAAAAGGAGCAGGAATCCGCCACTCGATTAAGGGAGTCCGCAGGAAACGCACCGTAACCGGAAACAAAATCTCGGCAAACACGGTACAACTAAACGCAAAAATCAAGGAATACGGACAAAAACCGCTTGCAGAACTCGGCTTCACGCCTAAAGCTAAAGAAAAGAAGGCAGAAGCAAAAGAAGAAAAGAAGTGAAGCGATAATCCGATTGATGAGCGAAGAACGCTTCAGGAAGCTGTTGGAAAAGTACGAGCCGCGCATCCAGGCGAGCGCCGCAAAAGCGCCATGAACCCGATTGAAAGAGAAGAGTTTGCAGCGCACGCCAGAATCAGGCTGCGGCGCGCGATAGAACGCAATCCGTCGCCGGAAAACCCGGACGCTTACTATGGAAAGACCATTGCAAACGCGGTTAAGGATGCGCTGAAGGCGGCCCGGGCAACCGAAAGACGAGGACAACTTATTTCCCTCGAGACGCCGGCACGAGAAGACGACATGTCGCTTGTGGAAAAATTCGCTTCCGAACCGCCCGAACCCCGGCCAAGCAAGGAAGAACACGCTCAAACTGCAAGCCTGCTTTTAAACGCCCTGCCTTTCCGCGACCAACTCGTACTACGCGCCGCAAAAGGACTGCAGTTCACTTCCGAAGCCATTGCCGCAATGAAACCGCAGGAAGCAAGCCATGCAATTATCGTAAACAAATTCATTGAAGAACACGGCGAAAACGACTTGCGCGCAGTAGGCGAAAAAATACTTCCGCTCACGCAAGAACACGTTCCGGCAAACCCTGCGAACCGCGTCAGCCAAATAGTGCACGCAGCAATAGCAAGACTACGGCGGAAAAACGCGTCGATAAAAATAACCGAACCGACTGAAGTCAAAGAAATCGCAGAGAAAGTAAGGAAGCACGAAAAACCGCCCAAGCCTGCCGAAAGCATTGCTTCCCTGCGTCAAAAACTCGCGCTGCCGGGCTTGCCTCACTACCCTTCCCGCGAATACTCGGACGCAGAAATTGCCGCGGGAATAAACCGATTGCCTCAAGGCCAGCAGTTCGCCTTGCGGGCAATCCACCGACTTTCGTTCAGTGAGAAGGAAATCAACGCAATGCCGCTAGAAAAAGCGAAAGCCGCACGCCACGCCAACTCTTTCATTGCCGCACAGCCAAACCCTTCTTTTACGGAAGTAAATAGGCACTTCGGGCCGTTGATGAAACAAATTGAACAAGACCGTTTCGGCCGACCCAAAGTAAAAAGCGAAAGCCGCAACCTCTACTACTCCGCGCTGGCAACTCTTAAGCACATCCTGCACGACAAACCGTTAATCTTCCAAGAAGCCGATTTCACTCGCGAAAAACTGCTTGCGGCAAGACTGCCGCCGGAAAAAGACGCAATAGTCCGTGCATTCCACGGCCTACCCTACTCCAAACCTCAAACGGTTTTGGAACGCGAAACAAACAATTTCATCGAACTGCACCCTGCATATCCCCCGTTGGCGCGGATAGCCGAACGACTCGGCGTACTGCTTAGGAAAAGGGATCCCGAAAACCGGCTTAAACAACACGACATGACAAAACCGCTTAAACCAGGAAACGTAAACAACAAATACAACGAAGCAATACTGCAACTCTCACGCCAGAAATGAAAATGCCGCTACCCCGGTAATGCCACCTAGTTTTTGATAATATCAACCCTGCAACAAAGTCAAGACCGCCTGCGACCCATTCCCGCTTTCTTGAACCGCTCCAGCGCCGCCTCCGAAGCAGGAAGTTTCGGCATTTCCCGCTCGTTCACTTCATCGCCTTGCGCAGCTTCTTGACTCCTTCTTCTCCGGCAACCGAGTTAACTATTATTCCCGTACCGAGTTCAAGCCCGCCCCACACGTTGGGTCGCGGCGCTATTTCGACATGAAAATGCATTTCCCCGCCCTTGAACCCGTTGTGGAATAAAATCACGTAATCTTCCGAAGCAACGTCGTGAACTGCGCGGACAACGCGGCGCAACAACTTCATTAACTCATTATCTTCTTCAGGCGTGAACTCCAAGAAAGAACGCACGTGCCGCTTGGCAACAATCCAAGACTCGAACGGAAAACGGCCAAACGGAGGGCAAAACGCCACGAAGTGTTTCGTCTCCGCGAGCTCCAACCCCTTGTGGCGCTCCAGGTACTCGTCGTTCCTGCAGAACCAACACCTTCCCTGCCTCAAGGTTTTCTTAACAAACCGCGCCTCTTCCGCCAGTATGGGCGGAACGAACGGCAGTGCAATGATTTGCGCGTGCTCGTGCTCCACACTGGCGCCTGCTTTCCCGCCGTGGTTTTTGAACAAAAAAACGCTTTCAACTCCCTTCAACTCACCTAGTTCGCGAAAACGATTCTTGTAGACTTCAAGACAATGCATTGCCTCAGAGTCGGTAAAGTCTTGGAACAAACGGTTGTGCGCCCTGGTTTCGACAATTACTTCGTGCACGCCACTACCAAACGAATGCCCGAAATCGCCTTCAACGCACGCAATCCGCTCTCCAACCGCCGGAAGCCGCACTATCGCAAACTTGTTGGGAAACGCGCGGGCGCTCCAGCCTTTATTACCCTCGGACTCGAAAACCGCCGGCGGCACCATGGACTCGGAACCGGGGCAGAACGGGCAAACCTTCCTGGCGCCCTTTCCGGCCACGGACGGTCGCTTGCCCCTCTCTGTGGAAACAACAGTCAAAACGCCTTTAGTAGAATCTTCCCTATACTCCAAAACCACTTTCCAACCAACTCCGCCTTAAACCCCAAAACGCGCCCTTAAAATAATAAGCCCACCCCTACATTCAATTACCGGCAATGCAACATGACTGAACAAGTAATACTAGTTGACGAAAACGACTGCGAAACAGGCTTGATGGAAAAAATGCGGGTCCACCGCCAGGCCAGACTGCACCGCGCGTTTTCCGTGCTCGTCTTCAACAAGAGCGGAGACGTTTTGCTCCAGCGCCGCGCCCACTCCAAGTACCACTGCGGCGACCTTTGGGCAAACACTTGCTGCAGCCACCCCCGCAAAGGCGAAGCCGTCGAACAAGCAGCCCACCGCCGCCTGAGTGAAGAAATGGGCTTCGACTGCCCGCTTGCGGAAAAATACGCTTTCACCTACAAGGCCGAGTTGGACCACGGCTTGACGGAACACGAGTTCGACCACGTTTTCTTCGGCGAGTACGACGGACAAGTCAACCCTAATCCCGAGGAAGTGTGCGAAACAAAGTGGATTGCACCCTCGGAATTGCGTAAGGACCTAGCCCAAAACCCGGAGAAGTACACGCCGTGGTTCAGGAAAATAGCGGAAAAAACACTCGGCTAGGCCATTGGGCTTACTTGCCGTGGGCGTCGAGCAATAACTTCGCAGTAGTCAGCTCAAGATGCAACTGGTTGAACTGAGGTATGGTTATGCCGTTGGGCCCGCCGCCTTTAAGTTGGTTGTGAGCGGCCGAAACGCGTAAAGCCGCCTTTGCGGTTGCCAAAAACTTCCTTACTTGGCGTTCGTCTTGGCTTCCCTTCATTTCTTCAGGCAACAGGAAAATGTACGCATTAGCCTCTCCGTTACGCGAAGTAACGTACCTCACTGCAATCGGAGTGTGCATAGCCACGCAAACCGACGCGTGGGGCCCTTCCTCAATTATCTTTCCTTTCGAAGCCGCGTGAGCCCGCGCCGCCTCCAAATGCCAGTTCTTGTTATTAACCAAGTGAAAATCAACTCCTTTGCTTGAATGCAGTCTCACAATAAACAGAATGCGGGCTTTAAAAAACGGTTGCGGTGCGCGACAAATCGCTTGCCCAACCTTGTTTCCGAGCCTCTTTCTGCAGGCAAGCCGAGAAATGCCGGGGGTCGAAACGGCCGGACGGAATCGACCGCCGTCCTCGGTGGCACCGGCTGCCTCGCGCGGGGGCAGCTTTGCACTTAAAGGCTTTTCTTTAGGTTCAGTTTTCGGCACTTAAATTGCAGAATTCAGGTTTTATGCCGAGTTCGTACATTTCGGCTATTAGGACGGTTATGTTGTAGGCAATGATTTTGCAGAGTAGTTCGTTTATTCTTGCGGTCTTGTTTTTGCTTTTGAGTTGGTCGCCGAATTTCTTTTGGTGATTGTGACAAAAACGGACTAATTTAACTACTTTTAGCGTGTTTTTGCGTCTATGGTTGTTGGAAGTGCTATGTACGAACATGGTCGCAAGTGCTGGTTTTGTGGCAATTATGGTTTGTCGCGTCTCGGTGACAAGCGTATAAAGTGTAAGAATTGCCGCAAAAAATATAGTTTGATCAAGCTCAAACGCGATTTGAAAGTCTTGTACTATTTTTATTTAGAAGTAAGCGCACGCAAGTGCGCTCGTGAACTCTGTTTGGATTACGAAACAGTTGCGAAACGCTACGCCGCGTTTCGCCGAGCAATCATCGAATACTCTGAAAACGAGTTCAAGAAACTACGCGGACTCGTCGAAGTGTTCGAAAAGCTGGCGGGCTTTTCGACACATCGTTTTGTCCGGCAGGACAAAACGCTTGCAGACGAGTCCTATTCCGGTGGAAGACGCAAAGGCAATCGCGGCCGCGGAGCGTTCAACAAGCAAGCAGTATTCGGAATCTTAGAGCTAAACGGCCGCGTTTACACTGCAGTTGTTGACGACGTTTCCGCAAAAACATTGTTCGAACACATTCAAAAGAAAACGCGGAAAGGTTCGATGTTTTACACTGACGACTTCAAGTCTTACAAAGACTTGAAACAATACGGCAAACACAACCGAGTCAAACACTCAAAAACATTCGGCAAAGGACACGAGCGTTTCGCCTGCTGGCGAAACGTCGTCGTACAACGGCTTGCAAGCCGTTGTTCCGACAACCACATCAACGGCATCGAAGGCTTCTGGTCATTCGCCAAAGAACGCTTCCACAAATACCACGGAATCAACCGCAAAAACTACCCCGAATACGTCAAAAAAATGGAATTCAGATTCAACCACCGAAACGAACAACTTTACCCTTTACTTATTAGCACAATCCGTCAATTTGGTCCGAAAATGCCCTAATCACCATATTCAAAGCTCGCGGGGGCAGAACATTAATAACGAAAACGCGCGCAAGCTATACCGATTGGGAAATGGCCACGAACGGCAAGGTACTTGACTTCTTTAAGAAAAACGCGGCGTTCTATTCGATGTTCCTGCAGAACATCGACCAGAAACGCATTGTAAGCAGATACTTGTCAATGAAAATAATGCGCGCGAAGCTCGGCTGCCGGCGAGTGCTGTGCGTGGGGGGCGGTTCGGGCGAAGACGACTTGGAGGTGTTGGCCAGGCTTCCGCGCAAGAACCTTGAAATAGACTACCTGGACCCGTCTGCCCAAATGCGCGGAAAGTTCCTCCGCCGCGCAAAACTGCTCGGCTTGTCCGGTAACATAAGGAATGTTTGGACCGAACGATTCGAATCCCGAAACCTGAAAGACGAATACGACTTGGTACTCTGCATAAACGTGGTCTATTTCTTGGACTGGCAGGCCAAGGCGGGCGCAAACGCTTTGGAAAAAATTTACGGCTGCCTGAAAGAAAACGGCACGGCGGTGATAGTCGTAAGGAGCGCCGAAAGCAGCCACACCGCGATAAAAAGAATAGCCGGCGGCGGAAAGACAACCGGCGAAACCATCAGGAAGAAACTCAAGGAGCTTGGCATACCCCATTATGCGGAAACGGTTGCGTCGAGCATAAACCTGTCGTCGTGCTTCAAGAACGGCGAATTCAACCCCGGAAAGAACGGAAACCGCCTGCTGTCGTTCATGTTCGGGGACAGGTGGAACGGACTTTCGGCGCAACGCAGGAAGAAGGTGATAAGCGCAATCGCCGAAAAGACGACGACGGCGAACGGATTGCGTACGCTTGAAGCAATGCACGAATACATTTGGGTTTACAAGCACAGCACAAAAACCGCGACCGAACAAGCCGACGGGAACCCGCAGGCACTCGGGCTAGCGCGGAGGATACGGAAGGCAATAAACTCAGTGCCTGATTTCCCAGTCAAGGGAATGGTGTTTAGGGACACCACTCCTCTCATGAGGAATGCTGCGTTGTTTCGGGACATAATAGGTTACGCTAAAAAAAAGTATTCCGGCTACGGGATAGATTACGTGATTGCGAAGGACATGCAGGGCCTCGTTTGGGCGGGGGCAATAGCCAACGCGCTGGGTTGCGGGGTGGTGCCGATGTTCCGCAAGGACTTGGCCGGCGAAGTCATAACCGCGTGCTACGAACACGAATACAACCCTCAACGCGTGGTAAATCTCCAGAAACACGCGATACGGAAGGGAAGCAGGGTTTTGTTGGTGGACTACATACTGGCGACCGGCGAAACAATGCGCGTAATGTCCCGAATGGCGGAACACTCCGGCGGCAGAATAGCCGGGATATTCGCAATAGTTGAACTTGAAAGCCTGAACGCAAGGCGGGGCTTGGGCAAATACGATTTGCATACGCTGGTAAAATACTGAAAAGGAGTTCCGGATGAACAAGAAAATAACCTGCGTTTCAAGGTGCCTCCTCAGCGACCCGGCAGGCAGGATACTTTTGCTTAAGAGACGGAAGGAAAGCACTTGGGGGGCCGCGCAGTGGCAGCTTCCGGGCGGAAAAATAAGTTGGGGCGAGACTCCGCGACAAGCCGCAATGCGCGAAACGCTTGAAGAAACCGGTTTAACCCCGATAGGGATTACGTTATTGGACGCGGATGCAAACCGCGTAAGGATAGGGCAAGACGATTATCACGTAGTGGAATTTGTTTACGCCGGACGATTTGCCGGAAAGCCGACTTTAAGCGAGGAACACTGCGGCTACCGGATAACCTGCCCGAAAAACGCGTTGAAACTGGATTTAACGCGCGACACGCGTAAAATGATTGCAAGATTATTGCGCGCACGCAAGTGAAACCAATGGAACACCCCATAATATTGTTGACCGGGCGCTCCGCGGTTGGAAAAAGCACGCTCAGCCCTGCACTGGCCCGGGAACTCGAAGCACGCACGGTAAACGCAAGCGAGATGATGCGCGAACGCGCTAGGCTCGAAGGATACGCTCATTTGGCGGATTTTTTCAAGCACACGGGAGTAAAACCCGCGTTTGAAAACCTGCGGCCGCACGTGTTAAGGGAAATAAAAAAACACGCCGAGAACGGCCCCGTGGTGGTTGAAGGAGTGTACGATTCGGGATTGTACGAACTGTTGAAATCAAGTTTTCCCGCGGACCGGTTGCTAATAGTAAACGTTACCGCCAACCGAAGCTTCAGGCAGGCAATGCACGCGCACCGGAAACAATTGACCCGCAAGGACTCTAAAGCCAACCTGCGTAAACGGAACCAAGTTAAAGTCCAAGCAGGGCTTCCCGAAATAATCGCGGGCGCACGCTTAAGCGTGAGGAACGCCGGAAACTTCGACGCCCTCTTAACCGAAACGGTCCGCAAAATAAGGGAACACTTTCAGCAGGAACAAACGCCTTAAACGCAACCGCACGCTTACCTTTACTCCCTTTCGTAACGCGGTCGTGACGACTTTCCGGGAAACCTTGGTCGGAAGCGACGCGGGCAAGGCAGCGTATTAAAGTATTTAGTCCCTTCAACTTGGTTATGTCTGAATTGGTCGTTTTGAAGCTCGGCGGCAGCGTAGTCACAATCAAAAACGGGATTATGCAATCCCGCAAAGGTGCAATTAATAGACTGGCGAAGGCGATTGCGCAAGCGCGTTTGGAACAACCCGGGCTTTCGTTGATCCTGGTCAACGGCGCAGGATGTTTCGGCCACGCAGTTGTAAAAAAACACGAGATTAAAGACGGCGTGCGCACGTTGGAACAAAAAATTGCGTTTGCCGACACTCACTGGTGCGTAAACCAGTTGAACCAAATTATAGTGCGCGCATTGTTGGACGCTGGAGTTCCCGCAATCGGCCTGCCTCCATCTTCCCTGCTAAACCAGGAAAACAAACGCATTGCTAACTTCGATTTAACCAAAGTAAGGCAATTTATTGAGTTCGGGATGGTTCCCGTTTTTTACGGGGATTTTGTCCTCGACTCGGTTCAAGGAGGGTCGGTTGTGAGCGGAGACCAAATAGTGCCCTATCTTGCTCGCGAGTTGAAGGCAACGCGAATGGTTTTTGCCAGCGACGTGGACGGCGTGTGTGACTCTGATCCTAAAACCAATCCCAACGCGGTTTGCGTGCGGCTGGTGTGCGAAAAGAATAAGTATGAAGTGCTTGCGAAGCTTGAAGGCGCGAAAACAACTGACGTTACAGGAGGAATGAAAGGCAAAATCAACGAGTTGCTTGAAGAAGCAAAAATTACGCCCATTTTCATAGTGAACGGCAACCGCGCAAAACGCGTGCAGAAGGCATTACTTGGAAAGAAAGTCAAAGGAACCTTGGTAAAGATTTGATGTGGCAATGCAAGGCGCCCGAGAATTGTTTGGATTGGTTGCAATCGGCTATTGCCTAATCAAAGGAGAGCCCTGGGTTTTGTTTTCGCAACGCAGGACAAAAAAGGATGGCAGGTGGACCGGAACTCACCAGTTCGGATAAAGTGGGGGAGTCACGCGGCTTTCTTCACTCGGCGTTCAAGGGAAAAAACGCGAAATGGTACGCCCGTTACTTGACGAAATGCAGGATGAACTGCCGTTGAGAAAAGAGCAGGTTTCAAGCGTAACCTACTTGGGCAGAGCGCCGTCTCACCTGGCGCCGCCTTCGGAAGGAACTTCGCAAAACACGCCGTCCATTCACGGGCACGTACTGGCAGTAAGACTCAAACAAAATGAGTTGCCCTCATTTCTTCGCTTCGAAAAATTCGAGGCGGCACTAACGCATTCGGCAAGCGCGCCTAGCGCGTCTGTTTCCAACGAGCTTTCAATGCCTGTTCTGATTCCGTTGAGTGAAGCAAGGAGAATGGCTTTGGAAAAGCCCGAAAAAATAATGCCGGGTTACCACGCGGCACTAGGATTGCTGGAATCGCACTTGCGCGCCAAAGAACCTAGAAAGTTACTTTCGCTTCGTCGGCATTGACGCGTATTTTTGTTCCGGTTTTAAGCGCGGCATAGGCTTCGGAAGGCAGTTGGTCAACCATCGGGATTTCCGAGATTATTGCGCCTACTGCGACAATGGTTTCTGCTTCCTTGTTGATTATTGCAATCGGAGCAACGCCGTTCTTCTTCAGACGATAGAGGGTGTAAGAGCCAACCGTCGAACCTTTTCCCTGTGGAAAAACCAAAACCCTGCCGGAAATGCTTTTTCCCTCTAGCTCGTGGCCCTTTTCGACAATTACTCCGTTGGAAGGGTCGACGCCTCCGTAAAACGAAATCGGCTGTAACGAAACCAGTGCCTCGCCTTCGGCACTGCCTTTGGCTATTTTTCTTCCTATTGCTTCCATTTTCCACTCACCGCCGAGTTAATGCAGTCTTCCAATGAACCGAACCGTGTTTTGAACGAGTTGGAGCCACGACCGTAGTAACAGCCTTTAGCCGAATCCGTTGCCAATACCTTGAATCTTCCTTTCAATGGCGCGACTGCCATACAAGTGTCGCAAGCGAACTTTCCACCGGCAACCTCTATTGTCTTAGAGTAACCCATTTGGTCGGCGAGCAACTTCGTTTGTCTTGCAGTTGCAATCCAGAGTTCCGCAACTACTTTTTTTCCGTCTAGGAGTTCGGCTATTTTACGGATTTCTTTTATGCTCGCGTGCGGACAACCGACGGCCACGAAGTCCACGTCAGTCTCCTCTTCATTAAGCGCCGTAAACGCGATTTGAATATCTTCGGGAGTAATTGTTATTTCTTCATTTGGTTTTAGAGTGCGTTCGGGAGTAATTCCTTTCAGGTGGAATAATGCAGTTCCACCGTAAGTGGCAATTGACGCGGAAAAGCTCTTGAGCTGGTCCACGCTCGCGTGTTTTACTCCTATAATGAACGGGATTTTGTTCTTGATTTTCTGTCCTATGCACCAGCCCATAGCGCCGAAGTCGGCGTTGGTCTCCAACTTTGCCTTAACCTTAACTGTAACTTGGGCCTTGCGGTTTTCGTCCAAGTGCATTCCGTACTCTGGAGTTTTTCCAGTTAGCGCAGCTGCCAGTGCAGAAGGCCCGCCTTCGCGGTTCGTCCTCGCGCCGAGAACGGAGTTGGCGAAACACACCGCCGATGATTCGCTCCAGGCAACGTGCTCTCCCTTTGCCGGAAGATTGCCTGCCAAATAAGGCGTGCACGAACAGGATGGAATTATTCCCATTGCAGTAAAAGCCGCGATTACTTCGTGTTGCTTGCGGGCAAAGTCTTCGCTTATTCCAAGGTTGCGCCAATTCTCCAAGTCCATACCTGCAGGGTTCAGGGTGGTGACCACACGCGCGTGGCCGTCGCGCGCTAGTTCCCGCAGGAACTCTAACCCTGCATCCCCAAGGTTATGGTAGGAAACGCCGGCAACTTGTACGGAAGCAACTTCTATTAGGCGCTTGGCGCCGTAAATTTCGCCCAGTGCACATAGAATTTCCATGCTTTTTTGAGCCGCGTGACCGTCTTTGCCTTCAAGCATCCGTTGCTCTCCTTTAGTTAGTTTCAAATCGCATCACTCCATGTAGTCTGCCGGGTTTACTTTCTTGTACACGGCCTTGCCGAAATTCTTTCCCTTTACGACTAAAGGCTTGGTTGCATCCAAGCCCATTTTCGAGGTAGCGCGGGTAATCGGATCGGCCGAAGGGTCTAAAGACGAGCCTTTCTCATCGGGTTTTACCACCAAATCGCTCTTGGCTTGAAAACGGGTTGCAACCGCCCACTCTACTTCCAGCGGATTCAGAACATCGATGTCCGAATCGACTATCGTCGCAAGCTTTAGAGACGCGTGTCCTTTGAAAGCGGCTTCGATTGCCTTTCGTCCGTCGTCCTCGTTTTTCTTATCTATCGCGACTACTGCGTGCAGCCACGAACAGCCGCCGGGAGTTATGGAAACGTCAGTGCAATTGCAGACCTTGTTGACTTCCTTAAATATAGTTGGCTCGCGCGGCATGCCCATTAGCAGTTTGTGCTCGAGCTTTCCAGGCAATAGTGCCTGCCACAAAGCATTTTTTCGGTGCGTGATTTTATTTACCTCCATTACGCGTTGTTTGCGAACAACGTCGTAAGTTTCGGTCAAGTCCACAAACGGCCCTTCGTCGTGCAACTCGGAAGTAATCCTTCCCTCGATTACGAACTCGCAGTCTGACGGAACCATTACGTCAACTGTTTTCGCACGGGCAAGCGAAAGCGGCGCAAGCGAGTTGGCAATCGTGAATTCGTTTACTCCAAGTCCTACGGACATTGCGCCTGCAAGAAGGACGTTAGGAGAATTGCCCACGCAAATTGCCACGTCGAGTTCGCCGCCGTTCCGCTTGAGGAACGCGTCGGCGTGGCGTTCTAGGATACGCAAGGCAAACTTGCTTTTCGATATTTGCATGCAACGGTGGAAACTCACGTTCAGCCCCAACTCCTTGTCGCGGGAAACAACCACGCCCGACGAGACGTAAGGCCCGCCGTCTTTTTCGCAGTGGAACAGCAACGGAAGAGCATCCAAGTCAACCCCGTCTTCTACGACTTCCTGGCAAGCCGGACTTTCAATTACCCTGGGCTCTGAAGGGTTTTCAAGCGCTTTGATCATCAGGGGAGTAAGTTGCTGCGGCGTTACGCCAAAATACTCTGCAATCAATTGCTTGGAGGAAAAAACGTTTCCCGCAATTCCGAACCGAGTGCCTTCGACTTTTTCAAGCAGTACCGGCGTGCCGTCCAAGGAATTAAGCAACCCTGCTGCCTCCAAGTGCTTGGAGACCGGCGTTCCAACAATCTTAAGCTTGCCAGTCATCTTTTGTTTTTCAACGAATTGCCTGAAACTCATTTAGTCCACCTTTTGAAGACGTTATTCTCTACACCAAGCGCATCCATTGCCTTGCCGACTACGAATGCAACCAAGTCATCCACTTCAGTTGGCGAGTGATAAAAACCAGGAGACGCCGGAAGTATCACGACGCCTGCGCGAGAGAGCTTAAGCATGTTCTCCAAATGAATTTCGCTCAGCGGAGTTTCCCGCGGCACCAACACCAGCTTCTTGCGTTCTTTTAATGCAACGTCTGCCGCCCGAGTTACGGCGTTGTGGGAAAACCCGCAGGCAATTGCCGCAAGCGTCTTCATCGAACAAGGACATACTACCACCGCGTCGAAGCCAGCCGAACCTGAGGCAAACGACGCGTCAACTTCCCCTTCGGTATAAAGCTTTCCGCACTTGCGGAATTCGGCTAATGCAGTAGGCAGTTCGTAGGAAAAAACTTTCTTCGCGCCGTCAGTAACAACTATGGAAAGCTCTGTCTTTTTCTTCAACTCTTGCGCCAACCTGAGCCCGTACTGGGCGCCTGATGCGCCGGTTACGCACAACACTACTTTCAAAAGATAATCACTTCTTTTCAATTAAGCTTGACAACCAATAAAAACTCGCGGAAGTTCGACAAACGGCGAACACTCGCCGCTTTTTTATTAAACGCGGTCAATAACCCACTAATGAAACTATTTGCTTCCGCCCCTACCAAGCTCATTATTTGCGGCGAGCACGCAGTGGTTTACGGAGGTCGTGCAGTTGCAGTTCCGCTTTCGATACGGAATGCAGTTGAACTAACTGAATTGGAGGGCGCGCCGCGTTTTGCGTTTGACGCGGGACAATTTTCGTTCGAGTACGACGCGAACGGAGTTTTTTCCGGCCACCCTCTGTTGAAAGGCGCGGCTGCAATGCTGCAGCACATTTTCAGACAATGCAACAAGACGCTCGATGAAACCGGGGCTTTGAAGGCAACCCGGCACTTGGGCGGAGCGCCTAAAGGAACGGGAAACAGCGCGTCGATTGCGGCCGCCCTTGCTTCCGCGACTTACACCTGGCTCGGAAGAACCCTTTCGCGCGACGAGCTTTTCGATGCGGTGCAGATTGAGGAAAACGGAGTAGTCGGAGGAAGCGCAAGCGGAATCGACGCACGAACGGTCATTGCAGGAAAACCTCAGGGTTTTCGCAAGGAATGGGACTCGAACGGAAACACGAAATTTTTTTTCAATGACTTAGACTTGCGCCTTCCTGAAGGAACCGCGCTGATAGTAATAGACTCGAAACGCGGCGACGAAAAACCTATGACAACCGGTGAATTGGTTGCCTTTTTCGCGAGAAACAAGTTTGAAAAACTTCCTTCGGAAGTCACGCCGGAAGAAAGAAAAGCGGTTTGCAACGAGTTCGACCCTGTTGTTATTCGCGTTGAATCGCAACTGCGTCAAGAGGGCGACGCAGAACAACTGGGTCAAGCACTTTCCGAAAACCATGGTTTGTTGCGCAAGTACGGTGTTTCCAGCGAGGGGATTGAGGCGGCAATTGCAACTGCGTTGGAAGCAGGCGCGCTTGGCGCGAAACTAACAGGAGCAGGCGGGCCCGCAGGAGCGGCGTTGGCGTTGGTTGAAAACGAAGTAAAGGAAAATGTCGAAGAGGCGCTTGGCGGAAAAGGCTTCAAGGCGATTCCCGCGCAGTTCGACTTCCAAGGAATAACTGTTGAAGAGTTTAGCGAATGACATTCTCGAAGTAGCGACAACAATGCACCCTGGGATAAATGCAAGTCATGATTCTTGTTCTGCTTTAGGAAGACTTTGAAAAGCGGAAGAGGTCGTTGAATCTGCTAATTCAGCTTTTTTTCTCCATGCACGTAAGCTTGTTCCGAAGGGTGTATTGTCCAACCGTGTTTCGGAAGGAAACGCCCGGTAGTTCGGGAGTGAAAGAAACCCTCTATTTTGTCGTGGCCGTGCTTGCGGGATATTTCTTCAACCAATTGAATGAGCAACCGCCCCAGTCCTTTCTTGCGGTAGCCGTAATACTTGCCAACGTTAGGCGGTTCGAACTTAATCATATAGGGTGAAGTCGCGTCTTCAATGCGTTGAAACTCGTTGCTCAGTTTTATCGTATTCTCGCCCCTGCCGTAAATTCCGGTAAGGTGGCCGTAAAGGCCTTCTTTTGAAACTCGTTTTTTAAAGGTTCCGGGCATTACCTGTACTTCGTTAATGAAACTACCTTTTTTCTCTTCACTGAGTTCGATCGCGCCAATCTGTTGTTCCATTCCGTGGCTCCGAAAAGTAGTCAGGTTATATTTTCCGAAGGGTTCGCCGAATCCGCCTTCTTTCCTGACTGCAATCAAGTTACCTTTATGCACAGGATCCTTAAGCAGATGAATCAATTCGCCGTACTCCAAATGCTTTTTCATTACGGTAATAGACCTGCCTTCGTGTTCCACTAGCCAGCGAGTCTTTTTTTCAACAGGCTCGACACTCAAATCGGCAAACGGAGCCTGCTT
The DNA here is from genome assembly GCA_001871495.1 of Candidatus Micrarchaeota archaeon CG1_02_51_15. GTDB lineage: Archaea > Micrarchaeota > Micrarchaeia > Norongarragalinales > UBA8480 > UBA8480. Next base: position 14,819 of record MNVG01000053.1, on the reverse strand, counting down.
GAACACCTCAAGAGAATGCCGGCCGTAGGCAAGTTCCATTTTCAGCATTCACTTCCGTTTACTTACGAACCACGCGGCGCACGCGATTATTGCCAGCAGGATTATTGCAGCGCCTGCGACGTAAGGAAGGTTCAGTTCCCTTGACTTGACTACTATGTTTTCCTCTTCGTCCAACACGTCAAGCAAGTCGAATTTAGCGTTGTTGGCTGAAACTTTGCCGCCGGGGGTTGCGGAAACTATCTCGCCGGGAACGGTGACGTCGTAAGATAGCTTGATTCCCATCATTTTCATCATGGAAACCGATTCGGCAGCAGCTCCGGAAGAAAACTCTTTTCCCAGCGCCTGACTGTTTTCGTCGTCTTCACTAGGCAAACCGAACGACGACACGGGCAGTTTCTTTACCGTCAACGTATAGACGACGTCGGGAAAACCGTTTTCAACAACGAATTCATAAAAGCCCGAAGATTCGGGAGTCGAAAAGCGCTTGGAGACACTGAAGGAAGTACGAGTGGCAGTGCAGCTAACTGCGAGGTCGGTGACGTTGGCGCACGAGTCGCTCAAATCAGTTCCAACTGCTTCACTCATCTTGCTTGCGTCAACCGACATTGCAGCAACAGACGAACCGTCTTTTTCAACTGTCTGCGAAACCGTCATTTCCACACAGCCTGCGAACAACAACGCGACAATTGCAAGCAAATAAACAACTTTATTCAAAACAAATCCGACCTCCTTCAAAGTTACGTCCTGAAAACGAAGACCGCTACAGTATAAAACAGTGTTGAACTAAGCGATTTTCTTGCGGTAGTAACTGTTGGCAAACTTCCTGTCTTCAATTATTTCCCAGCCGTGTTTCTCCGGGTCCCTGCCGAGAGTACGCTTGTCCAATTCTGCTTCAATGGTTTTCTTGCCCTCTTTTGCCGCAATTTCCTCTCCAAAAGCCAGCAAAAGCTTGCCCAGCTTCTTGCCCCGGTACCCCAATAACTTTTGACCCGAAGGTTTTGACGGAGCCGCAGGATAATTTGAAAGACTTTGCTTCAAGTGAAACAATTCAACGTACGCGTCCAAGTGACGTTCCTGAAGCTTCGAGATTTCCGCTTCGCCATTCTTTCCCGCGCCCTGCGCGGCATTAAGCTTTTCCTTTTCAGCCGCTAGCGCATTCATCCTTTTTTCGAGGAGCAGCGCGTGTTCATTACGCGAAACTCCCTTCCTCAACGCAAAAGGCACTATGCCGGCAAAGTTGAAGTACGCTACTCTCGAGTCTCCTTCGCTCGGCCCAATATCTATTTCGCCGATCTTGGTTTCAATTCCCGCGCGCGAGGAAAACAACTCGGTTTCGCCAAACGCAGTCGACGTATTTTTCTTTCGAATAACCGAGAGGCTGCGTTTGCGGAAACGGGTCTCGAAGCACTTGCACCACCTCGCCGTTCTTTGAACGAATAGGTACGGCAGTCAGTCCCTCGTGTTCTACAATCCAGTGAGTCGGCCGGTTCTCCCTGTTTTTTACGGGTTCGGTCTTCAAAGCAAGGCGCTTGAAATCAGGCCTGCTGAATACTTTCAAGCCGTGCTTTTTGTACTCCAATGACAAAGCCATAACAGTTACGTCCGTTCAAGTAGTTCCTTAGCGCGGGCCGCGCTCACTTTACCCTCGGTAGCCATTTGCGCGGCAATCGCCTCGGCTTTAGCGCCGCCTGCGCCTGCTGCTATTGCAAGGTTGTGCGCGTGCAGCTTGAGGTGGCCGCGGTTTATTCCTTCAGTTGCAAGCGCTCTGAGTGCGGCAAAGTTTTGCGCCAATCCCACTGAAGCGATTACTTGCGCCAGCTCTTGAGCCGTCTTTACGCCGAGAATCTTTACTGCAATCTGCGCAGTCGGATGCGTTTTGGTTGCGCCCCCGACCAAGCCGACTGCCACGGGCAACTGGATTTCTCCTTCCAAGTCGCCTTCTGCGGTCTTGCGGTATTTGGTTAACGGCAGGTACTTTCCTGTGCGCGCGGCAAAAGCATGCGCGCCTGCTTCGATTGCCCGCCAGTCGTTTCCAGTTGCGACGACTACTGCATCGACTCCGTTCATTATGCCTTTGTTGTGCGTTGCAGCGCGGTAGGAATCGGCTTGCGCAAAAGCCCCCGCGTCCAAAACCGCTTCTACGACTTCTTCGCCTTTCATTGCACCTTTAGTGCTTTCTTCCAACGCCTGTTTGGTCCAAACTGTTTTCGCACGCACCAACCGCTTATCAGCCAGGTTGGAAAGAATGCGCAAACGCGCTTGGCCGCCGGTAATGCGCTCGAGTTCGGGAGCAATTGATTCGGCCATCGAGTTTACAGCATTGGCGCCCATTGCGTCCCGCACGTCGACAAGCAAGTGGACTACCAGCATTTTGCCACGCGGGGAATCAATTTCACGGCATTCGACGCCCCTACAGCCTCCGCCAAACTTTAAGAGAACAGGGTCGCAGGCGTTTGCCCGTTCGATAAGCAGTTGTTTTACTGCAAGTATTTTCGCAACAGCCGCAGTGCAGTCGGGCAGTTTAACCAACTGGATTTGGCCAATCATAATCGACTCGTCGGCAGAAGCGACAAAGCCGTTTGGAAGCGAGAGTTTGGCTGCGTTGCATGCTCCGGCAACCACCGACGGTTCTTCGACCGCCATTGGAACCATGTAATCTTTTCCGTTTATCACGAAATTGGTTGCCAGTGCAAAAGGCAACGAGTGGGTTCCGACAACGTTTTCAATCATGTGCGAAGCTGCTTCAAGCGACAACGGACCATCTTTGCCCAGTACGCAAGCTTGCTCCTGCGAAATAATTCCTGCCTTAACCAGCGCCTCCAAGCGTTCGTTGACCGAGAGTTTCCTTAATTCAATATACATTTTTTCACTTCCTTTGTTAAAACGGTTTGGAAGCGATGAAATATAATTGTAAACGATTGGGCAGACCAGTTTGAAACGCCAGACCCGACATAAAAACACTTGCAGCGTCGATTGACGAAGTGGAATACGTTTATTTAGTTTGGGGTTTATTGTCTTTCTTACACCGAGCTTTTACGGAGTTGTTTGTTTAATGGTTGGAATTGTAGGTTATGGCACTTATGTTCCGCGGATGCGGGTTAAAGTCGACGAGATTGCGCGAGTGTGGGGCAAAGAAGGCGCGCGTATAAGCAAAGGCCTGGGAATTAATGAGAAAGCGGTCGCTTCTTTTGACGAGGATAGCTGCAGTTTTGCAGTGGAAGCAAGCAGGGTTGCATTAAAGAGTTGCGGCGCAGACCCTAAAGGCATTGGCGCGGTTTTTGTGGGTAGCGAAAGCAAGCCGTACGCAGTCAAGCCGACTGCAACAATGGTTGCCGAGGCAATCGGCGCAACGCCTGAAATGACGGCGGCTGATTTTGAGTTCGCCTGCAAGGCTGGAACAGCAGGGGTGCAGGCGTGCATGGGCATGGTTTCGTCTGGAATGGTCAAATACGGCTTGGCTGTTGGCAGCGACACTGCGCAAGGCAGGCCTAACGACGCACTGGAGTACAGCGCAGGAGGCGGCGCAGCTGCGTTGATTATAGGCAAGGAAGGCACGGTTGCGGATATTGACGCGACTTATTCTTTTACTACCGACACGCCTGATTTTTGGCGGAGGCAACACGCCGAGTTTCCAAGGCATGCTGGGCGTTTTACTGCGGAACCGGCTTACTTTAAGCACGTTTTGAGCGGGGCAAAAGGCCTGCTTGCGAAAACAGGTACGAAGCCTGAAGACTATGATTTTGCAGTGTTTCACCAGCCTAACGGGAAGTTTCCGCTGCGGGCTGCAACGATGCTTGGCTTTGAAGAAACAAAAGCAATGCAGGGCTTGATTACGCCGTTTATTGGCAACACTTACAGTGCTGCTGCAATGATTGGCTTGTGCTCGGTTTTGGACGTTGCAAAACCGGGACAACGCATTTTAGTTGTTTCATACGGAAGCGGCGCAGGAAGCGACGCTTTCAAAATAACGGTTAAAGAAGGAATTGAAGCCAAGCGACCCAAGGTTGCCGTGCTTAATGCAATTGAGGATAAGGAGTACGTCGATTACGCAGGTTACGTCAAGCACAGGCGAAAAATAAAGAGTTTATAAGGTGTTTTTGCAATGAAAGGAGTTTCGATTATCGGAGTGGGGCTTACGAAGTTCGGTGAACACTGGAACGCCGGGTTCAGGGAATTGATTTCTGAAGCAGCAGGCAAGGCAATTACCGACGCTCACGTTGATGGACAGGACGTGCAAGCGATTTTCGGCGGCTGCATGGCGTCAGGCAGGCTATTAGGCCAAGAACACATAGGCGCGTTGATTGCAGACCAACTGGGAATGAATCCCGTTGCTTCCACGCGTTTGGAGGCAGCTTGTGCTTCGGGCGGAGTTGCGTTGCGAGCTGGAATAATGGCAGTTGCTTCAGGCGCTTACGACGTGGTTGCAGTGGGCGGAGCCGAAAAAATGACTGAAGTCAGCACTGAAGAAGCATCAACTGCCTTAGGCGGCGCAGGCGACCAGGAATGGGAGTTGTTTAACGGCGCGACTTTTCCGGCGTTGTACGCGTTGATGGCAAGACGACACATGCAGGAATACGGCACCAGTGAAGAGCAAATGGCCGCTTGCGCGGTCAAGAACCACGCCAATGCGGTTAACAACGAGTTTGCGCGGTACCGCAAGGCGGTTACCATAGCAGACGTGATGAAGTCGGGTTACATTGCTTCTCCTTTGAAGCTGTTGGATTGTTCGCCTATTACCGACGGCGCGGCCACCGTGATTCTTTGTTCTTCAGAAAAGGCGAAAAAGTATTGCGACACTCCAGTTGAAATAATCGCTTCCGGCCAGGCAAGCGACACGCTTGCATTGGCACAGCGAACTACTCTGACCGAAATGAAGGCGACGAAGGAGGCAGCAAGGCAGGCATACACCCAAGCCAAGATTCAAGCCAAGGACGTTGACTTTGCAGAAGTCCACGATTGTTTTACGATTGCCGAAGTAATGGCGACTGAAGACCTTGGCTTCTTCGAAAAGGGAAAGGGAGGCCCCGCCGCAGCCGCAGGCGAAACCGCGTTGAATGCAAAAGTCTCGATTAACGCTTCAGGAGGCCTGAAAGCAAAAGGCCACCCTGTTGGTGCAACAGGAATAGCGCAAGCAGTGGAAGCAACGCTGCAATTGCAGCAGCGCGCTGGAAAACGGCAGGTTTCGAACGCCGAGATAGGTTTGACGCACAACGTTGGCGGAAGCGGGGCCACTTGCGTAGTACACGTTTACAAGAGGTTATGAGTATGAAAAATGCAACGCCATTGATTTGGAGAAACAGCGCCGCACGCTACAACCTGGCGGGAAACCACTGCGAAACGTGCGGGAAAGACTATTTTCCAGAACGCGTCGTCTGCCCGACTTGCCGCAGGAGAGGAAAACTTTCTGCAAAACAAATGCCCACTGACGGAAAAATCTATTCGTTTACTCACGTGCACGCGGCGCCTGCGGGCTTCGAGCACGAAACGCCGTACTACATTGCAATAGTAGAACTGGAAAACGGAGTGCACCTGCTGACGCAGTTGGTTGACTCGCCTGCAGAGAAAGTGAAGATCGGCACGAATGTGAAAATGTGTTTCCGCCGTATTTTCGAAGACGGCAAAGAAGGATTAATCGCCTACGGGTTCAAGTTCAAAGTCGTTTAACCCAAACAGTCCGTCTTTGGATAAAAACAGTTTTTATAGTTATTTGCGCGCCGATGCACTGCACAATGAGCAGTCGGAACTAACTGCTTAAATGAGTTGACTTCCAATAAACTAAGGATGGCCAAAGCACTCGTCTTATTGTCCGGCGGCTTGGATAGCCTAGTTGCAGCTAAGCTTTTGCTCGAGCAGGGAATCGAAGTAGAGGGCGTGGTTTTTACAGACCCTTTTTCGGGACCGCTTGAACCGTCGGAAAGGACGAACGCAGCACGGCATGCGGCAGAACAGCTCGGAATCCCGCTGACCGTCATCGACAAGGGAAAGGCATTCTTTGAAATTCTTGAGAACCCAAAACACGGACGCGGGAATGCGTTCAACCCGTGTATTGACTGCCGCATTTACTCGCTTAAGCTGGCGCGCAATCTCATGGCGGAAAAGAACGCGGATTTTATTGCAACCGGCGAAGTAATAGGCCAACGACCGATGTCGCAAACTTTGGGCAAGCTGAGGCTTATAGAGCGCGAGACGTGCTTGGAGGGAAAACTGTTGAGGCCGTTGTCGGCAAAAGCATTGCCTGCAACTGAAGCAGAAGAAACGGGCTTGGTGGACCGAAAGAAACTATGGGAACTTAAAGGCAGGCAGAGGGAGAGACAAATAGAGTTTGCGCGCGCCTGCGGACTGTCTTTTCCTTCACCAGCAGGCGGTTGTTTGCTTACTGAAAAAGGCTTTTGCAAGAAGGCAACCGAACTCTTTGAGCACAAGCCTTTTTCGGCAACCGACCTACTGTTTCTACGCGTAGGTAAACACTATCGTTTGAAATCCGGAGAAAAGGCAGTGCTAGGCCGGGACAAAGCGGAAAACGAGTTCATTGCACGCCACGCGGAAGCAAACGGAGCATTGTTAGAACCGGATTTCCCTGCGCCAACTGCCTTTGTTAGTAATTGCGGAAAGAAAGTAGGAAACCATGCATTGAAAGAGACCGCCCGGCTCATACTATTAAATTCCAAAGGAACAAACGGGATTTCGTGCAACGGAAAGGAAGTAGTTGCATCCGAGTCGACCGACGCGCAAAGGATTTAACCTATTTTTAGCACTACTTTTCTTGCAAGCAGTTTTTCGGCAGAAGTTTGCAGCGCGGCAAACGCAACATCACGTTTTTCCTCGTATTCGCTGCCTTGTTTTTCGGCTTCCGCCAAAGACGTTTCCAGCGCCTGCACCCGTTGTTTTTCGCGCCCTACAATGCGGTCGCCTGTTTCAAGGGAAGCGATTTTTTCATTTATTTCACGGGCGGTTTTTTCGCATGCAAAAAACTTTTCCAACTGAGGCCGTATTGAACCGCCGCATACGCGGGTTGCTTCGCCAAGTATTTTCAGCCGTTCCTTGTCGTCGTCGGTAATCCTGCCTTCTTCTACTGCGGCAGCCAGGCCTTCGAGAAGCTGTCTAAGTTGTTTGAAATCCCCCGTTTCACGGAATTCCACGAGCACTGCTTCGACAGGCGTTTCGGCGTAGGAAGAGGCGAATGCAGCCGATTTTTCGTCTTCAAGCATTTTGGCGTGCTTGCGTAAACTACGTTGAAACGGATTGAGGGCGTTAGCAAGGGCTTCTTTTGCCAAAGAACAGTCGGATTCAAGTGAAGTAAGTTGCGTTCTTGCATTCTCGGTTTCGGTCGAAGAGTGTTTGGCAAGCAGTTCTTCAAGCGAGCTGCGCGCCTGTCCGCAATCCACTTGCAACCTCGTTTTTTCCGAAAAGCCTTTAAAGCAGTCTTCTTGTGCAGCTTGCGTTTCAACGCATTTGGCTAGTGCGGCGTCGAATTCCGCCAGTTGCGAACGCACTTTAGTTGCTTCTTCCTCGTATTGCGCGCTCAACTCGCCTATTTTCTTCATGGGCGCACCCATTGCATTCATTTCATCTTGAAAGAAGTGGAAGATGTAACGGTTGTCGAAAGTTGCCTTCAACAACGAAGAAACTGCATTCGAGAGCTCCGATGAATACGATTCGACTGAAGTTAAGAGCGCAGCCAACTGCAAAAGTAGCGGCCTAATGCGTTTGGAGTACGCGTCGCGTTCCTGCAAGCCTATTTTGTACTGGGGAATCGTTTCGTGAAGTTCTTTTTTGGAAAGCGCGTCCAGCAACGGAAGGAGAACCTTGGCTTCGGCAGCTATTTCAGCTGCTTTTAACAACAGCGGCTTTTCGTATTCTTTGGAAGCGACGGCGCGTGCGGCGCGCAGTTCGGTTTCGAGGCCACGCACGTTGGTTTCAAGCACGCCTTTGGGAACCTGTTCCGCAGGTGGTTCGACTGATGCCGCGGACTTGTGGAATAGGAAAGCCATTTTTTCAAAAAGCCGTTTGAAGTCCATTGCAGACAGAATATTGTGCGACAAGTTTTAAGAGGTTGCGCGCAGGCGTTGGAAGCGGTTTTTATACGGCGGCAGCCATAATCAATACGTTGTTTCCGCAGTTTTTTTGAAGGGACGGGAACGTTGTAAACTCAGTCGGTTGCACCGCCTTTTTTGAGGCCGGGCTGCTGGAGGTAATTTGCTTGGGAGTTCAATTCGAATTTGAAGACGGAAGGTTTTTGGTGCGCGACCTTATTTCGGTGCAGGCGCTTGACCGCGGTTTTTTCGGTAGCGACTTCCAAGGTAAGAAGACTGTTTTGGAACTCAAGCCTGAAGAGGCGCTTTATTTGCTTGACGTTAGGAACGCAGAGTGCGTCCGTAAAGGCCGCGGCATTTCATTCAACCAGGCAACCACGGGTTTTAAGGACTGCCCTAAGTTTTTGGCGCGTTATTTTTGTTACCGCGACTGGCGCGACCGCGGGTTGATTGCCCGACCAATCACGGAAGCAACAGGTCCTTACGGAAGGAGCCCGGTAATAAAATATCCTACTACCGATTTCGCTTGCCCGGCAGCTGCGTTCAAGGCCGTTTATTTCGGCGACGACATGATGAGCATCTTGGACGAAGATAAGGCAAAAACTCTTTACGAAGAAAATTGGTTCGGCCAATGGGGGACTTACAAGGCCAAAAAGCACGGGCGGTTGTTGAAGCTCGACGCTTACGAGACCTTGTTCCTCTTGAGGCACGGCGGACTGAAGCTCAACGTAAAAGAAACGAGGTTGCTCAAAGAAGCAACGAAACGACGCGCGGACTTCAAGGCGCTCTACGACGTTTACGAAGACCTGCGGCTGCGGGGCTTTGTCTTGAAAACGGGCTTCAAGTTCGGCACGCATTTCAGGCTCTATTTTCCGAGCGCCAAACCAATTTTAGGTCAGGAAGAATGGATGCACTCCAAGCACGTCATACACGTTTTCCCGCGCGAGGCTAAAATGCTGATAAGCGAATGGGCGCGCGCCATCCGCGTGGCACACGGAGTTAAAAAAACGTTCATTCTTGCAATCCCCGGCGTCAAGAAGGAAGCAGCAGCCGAACTCGACTTCCTGCTTTACCACCGCAAGAAAGGCGAAATCGAAACCCCGAAAGCCGACAGTCCAAAGTACGTGATGCTGGCGTTGTCTGAGGAAGAGGAAATCGGCGGAGCAGAGTTGGCGCAGGCACTATTGAAGGCACGGCAGTTGGGATTAGACCTTATACTAAGCATATGCGACCGCGAGACTGCAGTGACCGACTACCGCGTAAAAAGAATAGAACTGCCTAAATCCAAGTACGAGTACTACGAAATAGAATGGGTGCAACCATAAGAAGGTGTTTTGAATGTCTTTCGAAAACGTTTCGTTCAAGAGAAAACGCACGGAAAAACGGGCTTTTTCCGAGGAAACGCAGGGCTTCCCGATACGGAACGACCTTACTATAGCCGAATTACCCTCCCTCTATTCGTCACTGGGCTTTCAGGCAACCCAACTGGGCCGGGCCCATTGCCTACTAAGCGAAGTAAGAAACAAACGAATTCCGCTTTTCCTTTCAATGACGTCCAACATAATCTCCTGCGGCCTGCGGGAAATCATTGCACAACTCACTTCCCGCAATGCATTTGCAGCCATAATCACGAGCACAGGCGCAATTGAAGAAGACTTCATGAAGACGCACGCGCCGTTTTTAATAGGCGACTTCGACGCGGACGACACTGAAGTCAAAAAACAAGGGCTAAACAGGATAGGCAACGTATTCGTTCCCGACGAGTCCTACGCTTGGCTCGAACAACAAGACAACGCAATTCTCCAAGAAGTCTATGAAGAAAACGACGGGCAATTGGTTCCTTCCGAGTACTGCAAAAAAGTCGGCACCCGAATCAAGGACGAAAACTCCTTCCTCTTCCAGGCAAACAAACACAATGTCCCCATATACTGCCCCGGTTTCGTAGACGGAGCAATAGGCGACCACGTGTTCTTCTTCAACCAAGGCCGGAAAAAACCGTTGGTAGTCGACCAGGCAGGCGACCTTGCTTCATTCTATAAAATGATTCTCGAAGCCAAAAACACGGCCGGACTTACAATAGGCGGTGGAATCGCAAAGCACCACCTTATTGGCGCAGCAATACTGCGCAATGGATTGGATTACGCGATCTACGTGGGAACCGGAACGCAATATGATGGGTCGCTCTCAGGCGCAAGGCCAACCGAAGCAGTAAGCTGGAACAAGTTGAAAGACAAGCGCAACAGCGCGTTTGTCGAAGCAGAAGCAACATTAGTGCTGCCTTTGCTTGCAACCGCGTTGCTTTAACACAGATTAAGGCAGTTGCTTTGCAGGATCGCGTTTTTCCCTCAAAGCCTTTCCCAACTCGGCCCTGCGACGCAATTGTTCGTCGTACTTGGCACGATCTTCAAGGTTCATCGTCTTTTCCGTAATGTACTTCACGAAATCCTGGCTGGACTGCGAAGCGTCCAAAAGAACGGAGTGCACTTCGTCAAGATTAAGCTTTATTTCACGGGGCTTGAGCACTTCAACCGAAATAGGCCCGTAAGCCAATGCAACGTTGTGCAAGTCAGCAAAAGACTTTGCAAGAATGCGGACTTCACCGTAAGACGAAAACATTCCCTCTGACTCTATTGCCTTCTCTATTTCACCCGTACAGTAAAGCACGCCCCTTTCTTTGGCAATCCTTGCAACAAAGTCAACCAAAGAATTCTGGAGCGACTCGCGGTCGCGGCCTTGGGCATCGAAGTAAAAGTTAGCCAACACCGCGCCTACTTTAGTGGACTCTTCAATTAGCTTTTCAACGTCTTTCTGCGAAGGTTTTTCAGTCAAGTAAATCAACTCAAGTCCGTTCAAGCAATCCCGCTTTTATGCAATAGCAGTGCAACGAATTCCTAGAACAAACCAGTTTTCCGCTCCGCTGGACAAGCGGAATCGAATACCCTTCTACGGAATAACATTCAGGGCAATGGCGAATCAAATCGTCTCCAATTACTGTCATTTAAAAGCAACCTCCAATACGCAAATTGTTTTGCGCGAGTTTAATAAAAACCCTAGTGCTATCTTTTAGCGCAATGGATTTACAAATTGTTTTGGAACTAATACTTTTTATTCTGCCCGCCTACGTTGCAAACGCAATGCCGGTAATACTAGGAGGCGGCCCAAAACTGGATTCGGGAAAAAGCCTCGGCGACGGCAGACGGATACTCGGCGACGGCAAGACACTCTACGGCCTGATAGGCGGACTAATGTGCGGAATACTAACAGCAGCAGCGCTCGCAGCGACAATCCCCGACTTGTTCGCAACAACAGCAGCTGGATTTGGAACAAAATTATTGACAGGCGGCCTGCTTGCAGCAGGCGCGTTATGCGGAGACTTGGCAGGAAGCTTCTTCAAAAGAAGGACAGGAATGGAACGCGGCCAGCCCTCGCTGCTACTCGACCAACTGACCTTCCTCTTTTTTGCACTCGCGTTTGCCGCACCGTACTTCCCAACCCAAGCAGGAATACCTGGCCTCGTATTCCTGGCAGTACTCACGTTCGTACTTCACATATTATTCAACGTAATTGCACACCGGCTGAAACTAAAGTCAGTCCCGTGGTAAGATGAAAACCGAAGCCAACGAAGGCAAGGCATTCCTCGCGAGATTCATTCCCCTATTCTTCCTCCCCTTCGCCTTAATACACTTGATCGACTTGACTGCAGTCGCACAAGCAGTCGCAACCGCCGAACAAACCCTGCTTAATAGCCTCGGCTACCAAACCGCGTTGCAAGGCACTCTGCTTAGCGTAGACGGAACAGCGTTTAAAATAGCAGCCGACTGCACGGGCCTCGTCTCGATAATAATGCTTTCCGCCCTATTATGGTCAACTCCGCTGAAAGAAGAGAAACGACTACGCACGCTTGCAATATTCGCGCCGTTCCTGCTTGCTTTCAACATCCTGCGCCTACTGCTTACTTTAACAACCGGAACCGTTTTCGGACCAATTGCACTGGAAATAATCCACGCACTGCTATGGTTCGTCGACGCAGGAGTAGTATTGTTTATTTGGGCAAACGCATCAAAATAAGAATCTGACACGAGCGATAAAATAGTAAAAAGACCCTACAGAAAAGAAAAAAAAACGCGTTCTACCGCACGATCCGCTGATGATGCTTTCGAACCACCCTGATTGGAGAATAAGAATTCCAGCAAAAATACTTGCTGAAGACCCCCCACAACAATAATCGCCTCCTAGAAAAAGCAAGGGATGCCGAAACCGCACGCTTTGCGCTAGCGTTCGACCCCGAACACCAATTTGTTAGCAAAGGACTTGACAGCAAACACGTTGAAGAACGCCGGACGGCGGCAATGGCGTTGACCGTGCGTCAAACGCACTCTCCCCATTTCCTAAAAGCCCTGCGCGTTAGAGGACGCGCGGAAGAAAACGGAGCAGATTTCGGAAGCGCATGGTACGCGCCCTACGACAAACTCCGCAACTTTTTCGAACACGCCGACCGCCGCGTAAGCTCCCTCGCGCACTTCCTTTACGGACTAGACGCGCCACAGGAAGAGGCACTAGCCCTTGCAGTAAACTCGCGGGAAATATCCGGATTGCGATTCCTGCTTGAAGCCACTTTCGCTTAAGACAAACGACTCCGGCTGGGCAAGAAAATTAAAACGAGCTTGGCAAAGTGTTAAACAACGAAACGGAATTAGACCCGCACATTAAAGAAGCAAGGCATGACCAGACAAAGAGGCTCGCGGCAATTGTAAAAGTCATGCAAGCAACCGACCCCGCTACGGAAACTAAAAGGTTTATGCGTTCAAAAAATGAATTCGCGCGCGAGGGCGACCGCGCGCGGAAGCGTCCTCGCCCGTTCGTCTTCGACAACCGCAATGCCCGAAGACGAACGACCGGAAGTAAGGCGCGGGGCAGTGCACGCGCTGGTCCTGAAGCTTATGGTTTGCCGCACTGTTTTCAAAGAAATTTTGCAAAACACTACTTAAAAACCAAAACCGATCTTTTTTCAACGCTATTAGTTATGCACGACCTCCTTCACTTCCCCGCCTCGCCCATAAACTAGCGGAGAAAAGCCATAAAAGTTTAGGCGCGCACAATCATTGAAAGAAAGCCCCGTCGTCTAGCGGTCAAGGATAGGAGGCTCTGAACCTCCTGACAGCGGTTCGAATCCGCTCGGGGCTATTCTTCTTTTCCGCCACTGATGCCGTATTGCCTCTTAACCATCAAGGAACTAGAGTTACGTTGAAATACGGCACGTTTCCTGCTTTGAAGAACAAAAGCCAGGATTTGATTGCATCCTCGCCCTCGCCTGTTTTTCCAGCGTAATAGCTTCCGTCCGCCCAACTGGCGTCCCAGACGTAAGTTATTCCGTTAGTGCTGATTCCGTCATAGGAAAAATAATATGAGTCGGGCAAACGCTGGGACATTAATACCCGTTCCCCGTACGGTTCGACCCCAAAGAACCCGAATGAAGCCAATTTGATACCGCCACTGGGATACCTTGACGGATTCGGGCCTAGGTTCAAGCTAACTTCGATCCTATCTGCTTTAGCATTTCCGCCTACTTCGACAAACGCGGTCCGGCCTGCAAACAAGTCTTTGGCTTTTATAAAAAATTCTTGGGTAGAATCGACAGAAGAGGATGTTTTTATCCAAAGGCCATAAGACTCTTTGGGAACAACCATGATTTCTTTATACTTGCCATTGGCAAACGTGAACTACCTGCCGCTGAAGCGGCAGGCGTCCGGTTTGTTTTAGTAGGCGGTTAGTGTGGTTTGTTTGGATTGTGGCCAGTGTTTGGTTTGGCTTTTTTCGATATAGTGTTTGATTGTTTCAGTGGTTACGCGTCCTATTGTTTCTGAAAAATAGCCGTGCGACCAGAAGTGGTCGCCCCACTCGTATTTCCTGACTTGCTGCAGCAAGTCCCGCCGCAAGGCGCGGCTTGTCGCGCCCTTGAAACGCCGCGCTAGTTCCACCTCAGAATAGTTTTTCGCGCGCACAACAAACAAGTGCCAGTGGTCCGGACCGAACTCTGAAGCAGCGACCTCCACCTTCAAACGCCCTGCGATTGCGAACGCCTCGCGTTCGCAAGCCTCTCGGAACAAACCGCTCGCTGGCGGTTTGTACGACATCTTTTCGCCTGCAGGCGAAAAGCTTGTTTAATCCCTTTGTCTGAAAATGCTTTGGCGCGATACATAGGCGTAAAAATAAAATGGAAATTTGCGCCGCCAAACGCACTTCCATGCCCCCCTGCAAATCAAAGCTCACGCTACTCATACACTCATCACGTCCGGTGGCGCGAACATCCAAAGGGCCCGCCCGAAGGGCGGGCCACGCGCTACCCAACGATAAAGTAGCCGCTAAGCAAACAAAAACAATCCAGTAAGGGGAAAAATCCCCTTACAAACCCCTTCTATGAGGCATTCATCCACGGACTACAAGCTTTTTGTCCGCAAACAAAAAGATGCATCGTTTTGCAGCGGCAAAACGAATGAAGTCCGTAGGGTTCTGCCTCAAAAGAGCCTAAACGGCTGTGCCAACTGCCGAACTATCTTGCCTTCCAAGGACAAGCCGCTCCACTGCACGAGCTCGACATCCAACCCAAGTTCTTCACGAAGTTCGCGCTTGACCGCATCGTCGGGAACCCCGTTTTCTTCGATGCGACCGCTCGGCGGCAGCCACAAACCAAGCGCATTGTGATGGACTAAAAGCACACGGCCGCCGTTGACGACGCACCCGACTGCAACAGGATGTACGTTCAATTCAAACCACCAAGTAAGTTGC
>MNVG01000008.1:0-5508 GCA_001871495.1 Candidatus Micrarchaeota archaeon CG1_02_51_15 | reverse complement strand
ACAAAACCATGCGTATCGGATTAGACTGACTTCAGGAGTTGAGCGCTTGTATGTCGAGTAGGGAGATTTTCTTGCCTTTCTTGAAGTCTTCAAGGGCTTGCGCGGCTTTTTCCTTTGCAGACATTGCTTGTGCCTTTTCGACTTCCTTCTTCTCCGCCACTGTTTTCTCGCGTTCGGCGGTTTCAACTGCGCGGGCTTCGCGGATGCTACGGTGGTAGTCGCCGCTCGCCTCTTCGAAAGCGTCTTCCTTGTCGCCCAAGATTTCCATTGCCTTGGATATTTCCTGCCTGAGAAAGTCCGCTTTCTTGGAAAGCTCCTGTATTCTAGCGTGGTGCTCGTCGCTCTTGCGGGCGTGCTCGACTATCTGGCCGTGCGCTGCCTCGGCGTCGGAGTCCACTTGCTTCAACTGCGTGCGCACTGCTGAAATCTCTTGGAAAGTGGAGTCGTTGGCTTCGCTGGCCTTAATCGTTTTTTCGAGTTCCGACATTTCGGCTGAAATTTGTTTTTCAAGCCGCGGGTTGGCGCCTTCAACGTGCAGGGCGTACTCGAGTTGTTCAAGCCGCCTGCGTAACTGGATGGTTTTGTTACCGCCGGTTTGCCTGAACTTGGCTTGCAAGAGGCGGGTTTGTTCGCGTAGTTCCGCGGCCTTCTTGTGCAGCGAGTCGCGGCGTTCTTTGAATTCGGCAACCGCGTTGTTTTCCTTGTCGCGTTCCGTCTTCTCCTGCTTTACTTGGGAAAGGGACTGCTTGAAAGAAGAGATGTTTTCGCGGTTTTTCTCCCGCAAGTCGCCCAATTCCTTTCCGGCCAGCTTGCGCTTTTGCGCGGCGTCCTGTTTCTTCAAGTCCAACTCGGTTGTTTCTTCATTGTCGGAATCCATTTGGTCAATTCACTTTTTCACTGGTTCATCTGAGCAGGTAACGCTGGTTCAGGCGGGACTTCAAGCTCTATTTCGGCGACTATTTCGTCGAGCTCGGCGCGTTGTTTCTCAAGCACTTTCTGTATCTTGCGGATGCGTTTCTGGTTCAAGGCAATCTCGCGGTACTTGCGCGCGGCCTTGTTGAAGTGCTCTATTGAAAGCGTGAAATACTCTTCTTTGTCCATTGACTGGGCGATGTCGGCCAAGATTTCTGCAAGCAAGTGGTTTGCGCCCAGCTTGACGTCGCGCTTGAGTTGGTGTTCGTTCTTGAGGTTGTCCTTGATTATCGCCACTACGCGCGCGTTGGGAAAAGGCAGGCGCAAAGCTTCCTCTTCGCTTTCTTCAATTTCTTCCTCGCCGGCCTGTTGTACTACAGCCCCTTTAGGAGCAACCTCTTCCCGAACTTCTTCCACCATACTATTCACAGCCTCCTTACGCTACACACTTGATTAAAACCTAAAAACCAGTTTTCCTACGTCAACATTTATGCCGAAAACGTTTTTTAAAGGCTATGCCGCCCCGTTTTCCAGGCCGGCGCCCCCTTCTACCGCAACACCCCCTGCGTTTACTTTAAGTTACTTTAAGCAAAGTAATTTAAAGTAACTTGAAATTTTCTGAAATAGCATAGTGAACGCCACGATACCTGCCTATTCGGCGCAACTTGCCTTGCTTTACTAGTTCGTTCAAGTCCGCGACCGCCGTCGGCAACGACACCCCCGTCAACTTGGCTAACTCCTTAGTAGTTATCTTGCCATGCGCCTTCGCAAACGCCAATGCCTGCTGCTGGCGTGGGTTTTCAGACTCCACCGGATACCTGACTTTATCACTCGGCGGGCCGTATAAAGTAAGCTGAAACGCGTTGTCAAGATTATCAAAGTTAGGGTCAGGCAATCCTACTTGCCGGCACTGCTTGATTATCTTTGGAACACCAGTACCCAAACCTTCGCCAAACCCCAAGTCTTGCAACAACTTATAACACAACGGATTACGGTGCTTCGGATTCTTGGAGAAATTCTGTTTAGTCTGGCCAGGCAACAACCCACCCGGATTAGTGATAACCAACCGGTCGTCAAACAGCTCAACGTGAACCGGCATAGAATCGTAGTAGTCACGGTGACCGACCGCGTTAGTAATAGCCTCACGCAACGCCGCCTCGGGGTAATCCGGCACTTCCTGGCGAGTAGTCCCAACAATCTTCTGCTGCTTGCCTATCTTCTCGAAAACAAGCCCGTAAGTCAATTCAATAACCTGAGTAATCGTCCCGTTTACCCGCTGGTCAAAAGCTATCTTCTCAGCCTCCTTTTCCTCCCCGCGATAGACCACGACGCGGGCCTCAAGGTTGTTGAAATACTTTGACGAATCCTTGGCGAAAAACATTGCCGCAACGTTCTTCAAGTAGAACGCGCCGTTGAACCCTGCTATTTTCAGGCCGGCGAGCCTGGTCTTAAGCTCTTCAACTTTCTTAGGGTCGAACTCCACTTCCCGCTTCTTGAAGTAAGCCGCCATTTTACCGGCGTCAAGGTCGTTCAACTGCGCACGGCTCTTCTGTTCCTCGAAGTTAAGGATACCCCGCGTCCGAAGGTACGCGACGAACGCGTCGCCGTAAAGCTCTACATTAGTAGTGCCTTGCCTGATGAAACACCTTTTCCTACAGTGGCATAAGGACTGCGAGTGCGCCACCTCCCCGACAGCCAGCACGATGAACGTCTTTCCCTCGCCCTTCACGAAATCCTGCTTTACTCCGCAACTGGTACACTCTTCAAGCGCCTGCCTCACCCGCCGCGACTCCTCGTCCACGTTCCTTACTCCCGAAAGCTCGCCCTTCGGACTCACCCCAATAATTACCAAGCCACCAAAGCTATTAGCGAATGCCGAAATCGTCTCGCCCAAACCCTTCTGCACACTCGACTTAAACTCAACAGCCGGACTCTCACCCTGCGAAACCAAACGCTGCAAATCAACAAAAGAAAACGAACTCATATTATCACCCTAACAATACCTAATATAATCAAAACGACCAAAATGGCGAGCACACTAACAATCCCAAAAACAACCCCGCCAAAGTTATTGTTAACCTGTACTTTATGCTCGACGAGTTTCCAAGCTAGATTAAACGACAACGAAAAGAACGCGGCTAAAACTATGCTATAAATCAGGATATTATTCATAGTCGCATTCGTTGAAGATAACTTATTTTCGATTCCCGAAACGGAATTTTGGATTTGCTGAAGCTGAAAATCGATTTGCTGAATGGTTTGCGCAGAATTTGCGATACGACTGTCAATAGTAGTAAGCCGCGAATCAACTTGAGAATATTGAGAAGATGTTGAAGCCGAAAAACTTCGCAAGTCATCTTTAGTAGCAAGATTAGAAACTGCAAAAAATACGCTCGCCACGCCGATTAGTACTAACAATAAGCAACTGACGCAAACAATACCCTCTGGGCGGATCATTTGACCGCCTCCTCAACAACCCTGCGCTCCTCAACAGACAAACCATACAGGTCGTAAACAAGTTGGTCAATTTTACTCCCTATACTCTTAATTTCTGATTCAAGTTTATGACTTTCATCTGTTTGTTTGGTTCGAATTTCTGCAAGTTTTTGGGAGTTATCGATGGCTCGCTTAACTAAGTTAACTATCTCATTATGAACTTGTTTTTCTACAGAATCGGCAAAGTTTATTCGTTTTATTGGAACCGATTTTAGATAGTTGGCACTAAACTTGTGGTATCCCCCCTGGAAAACTGGGCTGTGGCGCAGGATGTAATAACTTATACTCGACGAGTTTAGCAGGCCTAAGAAGTAAAGTAGGTTTTCTTGGGTTTTATTGAAAATGATCGAGGTAACCCCTGCTGTTCCAGTAACAAACAAATCTCCAGTACCCAGAGCAAAATTTGATTTATCACTTAAGGAAGGCGTCAACAGATGCGGTGCTTCGAAAGAGGCAAGTTTATCCAAATACATTAGACCATACCATTTACCCGATAATTGAGTCGCATTTTTTCCGAACCATAGCCGATGTGCGAGGTGACCTTTATTTTGCTCTAAGAACGTCCAAGTATTCTTATGCTCTTTAAGTTCATCTTCTGTAAGAAGGGCGTACGCGTCATCTTCAATTTTATAGGTAAAAATAAGCCGGTTTCGTTTCTGAACAAAATACTTCCTCACGTCCTTACCTTTAATTATTGTTTTTAGGGTGCTCGATTCAATTGACTTCGGGGTTTGATCATTTATTATAAATATTTTGTCTGCCCCCGTCTGAATACCCGTTCCGAATCTTGAAACCATACCTTCTAAGGGCGCACCCTTTTTCTCAAGTTTGTTGAATAAATTAGCAAGAACAGAATCTTCGAAGTGCCAAATTTTTTGATTAAGCGCGGATTGTGCTACATTAAAAGTCTTGTTAATATGCAGATCGATATCCGCTTCTGCAAATTCTATCTGTTTTGACTTATTGCCTTTTTGTAATACTAATATGCATGAATAGTTTGTGGCACCCTCGAATATTTGTTCACAGCCAAAATCTACTATTTTATGAACTATTCCGCTTGCCGCCAAAATCTCTCTTAATTTAGCAGCGGAACGCGTATGAAAGAATTTGTTCGGGATTATCATCCCAAAGAGACCGCCATCAGCCAGCAAGCTTAGGCTTTTTTCGATAAAGCAATAATACATATCAAATTTGCCCGAAGCGCTGTCATACTTACTATGCAAATAGTCAATGTCTTTTTTTGCATAGTAGCCGGCCATTAACCACGGCGGGTTTCCTATGATTACGTCGAATCCGCCGTCTTTCGTTATTTTTTCGAATTGGTTGTTCCAGTTGAAGGCTTTTTCTCCGGCGATTGCGGGGTCGTCGATTAGTGAGTTTCCGCATTTGATGTTTTCGCGCAAGTCAGGCAAGCGGTGTTTTCTTTCTGCGGCTTTCAGCAAGAGGTTTAACTGCGCGATTTCAACTGCTTTAGGGTCTAGGTCGACGCCGTGAATGTTGTTTTTGAGGATGCGGGTTTTGCGGCTTATTTTCGCGTCCTCGTGTTCGGTGTCAAGCTTGGTTTGCGAGTAGTTCTTGTCGTTCTGCTTGTAATACTCGTCGAGAACGTCGAACGCCTTTAGCAGGAATGAGCCGGAGCCGCACGCCATGTCGAGGACCTTGATTTTGTCGGCTTCTTCTGGTTTCTTGCCTTTCAGCATTTCGCCAAGCGTGTTCCGCACGATGTAGTCCACTATGTAGGTGGGAGTGTAGTAGATGCCTTGTTCCTTGCGGTGTGCCTCGTTTTTCTTTAGCGAGGCGCGTTTCGGCGTTTTTCTTATTAGCACGGAGAGGTATTGTTCGTATACGCTTCCGAGGATGTCGGCGTCTATTGCGGCAAAGTCGTAAGGCAACCCTGACGGGCTAGTGTAGGTTTCTTGGATTACTTGTTCCATTATTTTGTCGTCGATTGCTAGGTCTTCGGAGGAGTGTTCGTGGAACAGGCCGCTGTTGTAGGTTTCGTCCATGTGCCTGAAAGCGGTTTTAAGGCAGGTGACGAGCGGTTTTTTCCGGTCGGCTTGCCAGTTTTTAAGTACTTGTTCCAGGATTGGTTCTTCAACG
>MNVG01000013.1 GCA_001871495.1 Candidatus Micrarchaeota archaeon CG1_02_51_15 | reverse complement strand
AGTTTCCGGAAACCAAGGAACTGTTGTGGGGCGGAGAGTTCTGGAGCGACGGCGGATACGTTGGCACAGTCGGAGAAGGCGTTACCGTTGACATTATCAAAAATTACGTCGAGAAGCAGGGTTCCCCGGAAGAAAAAGAAGGCTGCCAACAATTCAAACTAACCGAGTTCTAACGGAATACCCCACCCCTTGAGGTGGGGATATTTATTTCAACGCACTTTTCGGGCTCGAGAATCGCCACTTCGTCAGAGGCCTTGCGTGCTGTGAATAAGAGTGAAATCCAGTGCTGTTTCTCTTAAGGCAATATATGGCCGACTACTTTCAGTAGTTCCAGGACCGTCATTTCCAGTCCGTGTTCCTCGCGGATTTCTCGCTTGAGCGCGCCTTCCACGCGTTCGCCGAATTTGACCGAACCGCCTGGAAAACCCATTTTGAGGCTTCGTTGCGTACTTTTGGCCCCCGCTTGGCCAAGAACACGCGTCCGCATTCGTCAAATCATTGCGTCTGTTCCCACGCCGATATAGTCGATTCCGTTTGTCCTGCATTGGTTGGTAGGTTTAATGCTTTTTATTTGCCGGTGTTGAAAGCTTGTATATGAAACGGTTGTTTTTACTGGCGTTGCTTTTGTTGATTGCGCCGTTTGCATTTGCGGTTGTGGACGTTGATCCCAAGTCGGTTGGCGGCGCGGTGGTTTCGGTTGCGCTAGAGTGGGAAGTGGACGGCGTAATAGGCAGTTCCAGCGAGTTGGCGTTGAAGACTTACTTGTTTTATTCCGGAGAAAGGCAGTTGTTCGAGTTGACGTCGGTTCCCGCGCACTCGTCGTCTTCAGACGAGAACGGCAATCCGTTGCTGGTGTTTCCGTTGTCTCCCAATGAAGGCAGGAAGATAATCTCGTATTCGGCGTTGGTTCGTACGCTGCAGTACTCGGATTTCATTCCTGCAGTTAACCCGTCGGCGTTCGTTGCCCAAAGCAAGCTCGTGCGTTTCTCGCAGGGCATTTCCAGCAAGGCTGTGGAAGTAGGGGGAAGCGGGGCTTGGAACTTGCAGAAAGTCGTTGCGTTGACAGAGTGGGTTCATGATAACGTGGATTACGACGGTCCGGGTTACGGCGCAATGTCGCTTGATTCCCAATCAGTTTTCGAATCCAGGCGGGGCACGTGCGACGAGTTCAGCCACTTGCTTATCGCGTTGTTGCGCAGCCAAGGGATTCCGGCAAAGTTCGTTGCGGGCTTTGTTTACAGCGGCGAACAATGGGTTCCTCACGCTTGGGTGGAAGCGGCAATTGACGGTGAGTGGGTTTCGTTGGACCCTACGTTCAACGAGGCGATTGTTTTGGACGGTACTCACTTGAAGTTTGCAGAAGGCAGCGACCAGTCGGAAATACGCGAGGAAGTGACCGGCAAGGGCATTGGGCTTGATTTGAGCAACGCGACTGTCGAGCGGAGGGCCAACCTTTCTTTTGTTTCAGCCGTGCCTTTCAAGGAGTTGTTTTCGCTCCAGGCCAGCGGGTCAGAAGAACAGTTGGGCCCGGGTTCGATTGCCGTTGTTTTGGTAGGCGTTTACAACAAGGGTTCGAGGCCTGCTGCTGCGCCGCTTTCGCTGGTTGTCCCCGACGGAGTTACTATACTCAGCAAGAAGCAGGCGTTGTTATTCTTGGAGCCGCACGAACGCCGCGAATTCAGTTGGGTGGTGTTGCTGCCGCAAGAGCTTGAAGGCGGTTACGTCTATACTTTTCCCTTAAGGGTAGATACTCTTGGCGCCGAAACTCAGGTTAATGTTTCGGGCCGCAGGGGAGCCGACGTTTCGGCCACGTCGTCGCTGGTGTTGTCGGACTTCAGTTACTCGCTTGAATCAAGCGAAGTGCGGTTTTTCCTGAAGTTGAGCAACGAGGGCTCGAATGCCTTCGAATCGGTTCGGGTGGTCGTCTCAATGGGAAACGGAGAGGAACGAACTGCAGACGGCCTTTTTTTGGCGCCTGGCGAATCCCAAAACCTTGCTTTCAGTTTTGCAATGCCTTTGGGAAGCGGTTTGTTTGAAGGCAACGCAGTTGTTTCAGCAGGAGAGGCGCGGATAGTCCAGCCGTTTACTTTCTTCGTGCGCCCAACTCCCGAACCTACTATAGTGCCTACTCCGGTTCCGGAAACGCCTCTTTCGGAGGGATTGTTCTTGATTGCCGCAATGGCAATGGTTTTAATCATTGTAGGCACAATATTTTTCTTAAAGCGCCGCGGGCGCCGAGAAAATTTTTAGTGCGGCCGTAGTCCAGCCTGGTAGGACGTCAGATTGCCAATCTGGAGACCCGGGCGATCCAATAAGAGATGGCTTGATTTAAGAAAGGCTTGTGGGTTCGGGAATTCAAAACGGGTTTTCGGTACAAAGCGTTCCGCGGACGCTTTGTACGACATCGTTTTGTCCCTTCGGGGACAAAACGCTTGTTGCGCTCGCGAAAATCCCGGCGGCCGCATTTTTTGTTTTACGACGATTGGAAGGAGGAGTTTGGCCATGGCTGAAAAAAAGCAAACGCATCGTGATTCAAGCAAACCCATGACGACCACGCTTTCGCAAGAGGGTGGAAAAAAGTGGCTTTACGCTCTGGCAGCTGCTACGGCAATCGCGTTGATTGTAGTTATCTACCTTATTCTCCAACCCGTTGCGCCAATTGTTTCACCCAACGACGTTTCCAATGCCAGCGGTCCGATGAAACTGGAGTTGTTCGTGCGTGCAGGCGAGCCTGCTGAAATGGCTGCGGAAAAAACGCTTAAGACCGTTGCAGGCAACTTCGGGCCCGTGGTTTCTTTCCAGCCTTACTTCATAGTATTCTTCGACGGCACTGACTTCCAAGCAGCAGGAGGCGCCAAGGAAGTCGAACTTGCCATGCGCCGCGCTTGCGTCTTCAAGCTCTTTCCGGCCGCTTACCTGCCTTACGTTGATTGCGTCAATGACGGCGGAACGCAGGATAATTGTGCCCGTTTGTTTGCAGTCGACGCGGCCAAAGTCAAAGAATGCGAAGGAAACGGGGAAGGCAGGCAGTTGCTTGAGCAAAGCAGCCGCGTCAGCCAGTACCTTAAAGTAAGGGCATTCAACTCCCCAACGCTTTACGTAAACACTTCGTTATTTACGCAAAAGATTACGGTAACCTCGGTCTCGAAGGCAATCTGTGCGCTGAGCTCTTCACCTGAAGCGTGTGCGCACGTTCCCATTTGCTCAATCGACTTGGAGTGCCAGGATGCAACCCGCGTAGGCAAATGCGTGAACCCTGGCCAGTCAGATGCAAAGTGCGAGTTTTCAGAACCCAATACCGTAAACCTTACTGTAATAACGAGTTCGGAGTGCGGCGCCTGCAATGCCTCCGACACGGTTAATGACCTTAAAGCGTTGTTCAAAGGATTGTCCGTAACCGAAATAGATTATTCTACTGCAGACGGCGCAGAGCGCGCGCGTTACTTCGGAGTCAACGCATTGCCTGCATTCGTGTTCGACTCGTCTGTTGAAAAAGGAGAGGGCTTCAATGCCTTGAAGCCTGCGCTTACCTCGTTTGCAGGTTATTACCTAGTCAAACCCGATTCGGTTGAAGTGCACCAATTGATTTCACGACCCGAGCAAAACGCTTCCCTCACGTTTTTCGCGCTTTCCTACTGTCCGTACGCGGCGGTTGCCGAACAAGTGCTTGCCGATGTTGCAAAAACGCTTCCCAACCTCTCTGTCGAAGTAAGGTTCGTTGCGTTCTCAGACGGAAACACTTCCCTAGCGGTTCCAGGCGGCGAAGAGGAACTTGAAGAAAACAAGCGCCAAACCTGTGTGCAAAACCTTTACTCTCCGCAGTTATTCGATTACTTGACGTGCCGCAACGCAGACTTGAACGCCTCTTGGAATAATTGTACCTTCGGAATGAATGAAACGCGAATAATCCAGTGCGTTGAAAGCGGCCGTGCAGAATCATTACTGGCCAACGATGCCTTGTTTGCGCAAAACGCGGGCGCGTCAGGCTCGCCTGTCTACCTGCTGAACAACCAAATCCGGTTCACCGGCGTCCTCTCGCCATCAACATTGCTTAAGTACGTGTGCGCGGCCAATCCCGACCTGGGCGGTTGTGCGGCAAAGCTCTCAAAGGCGCCAATTGATTCGCCGGAACAGGGTTGCGCGGTCCTGACGCCAAGCGGTTGAACGAAAATGGGCGTAACAACGGAGTTTAAATAGTATGGTAGCAGAAAAGCTTTTTTGCGGTTTAATTCGTTAACGGTTGATTTGAATGGGATTCGGTTCACTGGTCGTGCACGCTTGGCAGGCCTACTTTCGTAACATAAAACTCATAAGTTTTTTCAGCATTCCCTTCCTCATTTGCTTTCCACTAGTGCTTGCAATGCCTAACTTTACTGCTTTAGGCGGCATTTTCCTGCGTTTTGCAAGCGTACAACGCGAGCTAGGCATTGTCGACGGCGCGCTTATTCTCGCTGCGCTCGCGGTTTCGTTGCTGTTGTTCTCGTTCGCCATAGTTGCAGTAAACCTTTTGATAAAGTCCCAGCGCGTCTTGCTTAGCCTGACTTCCCGCGATTTAGAGGCCGTCGAGACCGGGACGTTCAAGCTATTCTGGGTTTACGCAATAGTGTTCGCGTTCGTGCTCGCAATAAACTACGCGCTCTACGACTACGGGTTGCACTCTACACTCGGTGCTTTGGTTTCATTCATTGCAGCTGCTGCAGTGTTCTTCGTTCCGCAGGCAATAGTCATTGAAAACATCGAGCTGAGGCACGTGGTTGAACGAAGCGTTTCAATTGCATTGCGTCGCTTGCCTTACTTTGTGGGACTGCTTGCAATCGCCGCATTGCTTTTGTTGGTCAACACCTGGATTTTCCTGCAGATAGGCTCGTCAATGGGCGAAAACGCGTTGTACGCCCGCTATGCTGCAATAGTAGTCAACGCGTTGTTCGTGCTTCCGTTCATGGAATGCCTTAAGACCCAGGTGTTCCTCAGCAAATACACTATCTTAGACTGATGCTAACATGTCTTTTCTAACCGGCCTCATCGAAAAAGTAAAGGACAGCATTGCGGAGACAATCCGCAAGTTCACGGCCTATAGCATGGCGTTGTTTTTCATCGGTTCAATTTACGGCGCGTGGGTAATGACCGGCCACCTGCCCCCCTTCCTATCATCGTTCGTCCAAGACCCTTTGGCACTGCTCCTGATTCCCCTCCTGTTGGCGTTGCTTGCCTACGTTTCCACTGAAATAGCGGTAATAATATTCGTCTCGCTCTTCGGCCTCATGCTGATATTCTTCCTCTGAAAAAAGGTTTGCCATTTGACTACTGTACTGGTTCTCGCAGAAAAGCCACAAGCTGCGGCAAAAATAGCCGCTGCATTATGTGACGGCAAAACCCCGCGGCAAATACGCAAGAAACAAACTTATTGGTTCGAATTGGAACGCGGCGGAAAAAACGTTTTAGTAGTCCCCGCAGTAGGCCACTTGTACGGCTTGCGACCCAAGGAAAAAGGGTACGGCTATCCCGCATTCGAAGTCGAGTGGGCGCCTTCTTCCGAAATAAGCAAAGGAAGCGAATTCACTAAAGACTACTTGAAGAACATAGTGGACTTGTCTAAAAAAGCCGACGAGTTCGTGGCCGCAACCGACTGGGACTTGGAAGGCGAAGTAATTGCAGCAAACGCGTTGGAGTACGGCTGTAAAGTCAAGAACCCAAAAAGAATGTATTTCTCGACGTTGGTTGCAGAAGATTTGGTCGACGCCTATGACAACGCAAAGTCCCAGGACAAGAAGGCAGTTGAAGCCG